>JANPIY010000563.1:0-8786 GCA_031425255.1 Planctomycetota bacterium | reverse complement strand
TCAAGGTCGCGCCGAAGAAGGGCGATCTCTCGATCGTTCCCGCCGACATCGCGATCAAGCCGCTGGTGACCGAGTTCGGTGGCCAGCCGCAGGTCGATCCCTTCACCGGGCGCGCCGCCGGTCCGCCGCCCTCGCGCCTGCCGCCGCCGCCGCCGCCGACCCTCGAACTGCCGTTGCCGCCGATCCTGCCCCTGCCGGAGAAATGATCATGGCCTTCACCGCGCTGCGTCGTGGCATCCGTCAGGGTGCCCTGGTCGCTGGTCTCGTCGCGCTGCTCGGGCAAGCCTTCCTCGGTGCCGAGGACGATCCCAGCAAGGGGCCGTACGTCGACCGCCAGGACAAGACCTACGACACCATCTTCCTCAAGGTCGGTGGCACCGCGATGGGCACCATCACCGAGATCGATGGTGACCAGAACGTGCTGCTGGAAGAGACCTCCGGCCGCCGCCGCATCGAAGCCAAGAACATCCTGCGCATCGAACCGCACCGCAGCGTCGCCGAGGTGGTGCAGCTGCGCGGCGCGCAGGCGCTCGCCCGCAACGACATCGAGGACGCGCTCAAGACCATCCGCTGGGCTGCACGCGACAAGAAATCGCCCGAGCCCGCGCTCAAGCTGGCCGAGGCGGCGATCGAGAAGAAACCCGATCACCTGGTGCTCTGCACGCTCACCATCGAGCTGTACAAGGAACTCGGCCAGACCGCCAAGGTCGAGGCCCTGGCCAAACGGCTGCTGAAGCTCGACCCGCACTGGAGCGAGGGCTACGAGATCGTCACGCAGGCGCTGCAGGCCGATGCCAGCCGCGCCAGCGAACTGCGCGACTGGCTCAACGAGTGGAACCGCGCGCAGCCAACCGCCTTCCTGCCGAACAAGCACCTCGCGGCGATGTTCGAGAAGTCCGGCGATTACAAGCTCGCGCAGGAGTCCTACCGCAAGTGCTGGACGCTGCACAAGGATCAGGAGTCGGGTCTCGGCTACGCCCGCCTCTCGCTCAAACGCGGCGACATCCCCAAGGCGCTCGACACCGCCAAGACCCTGACCAGCGATCCCAAATACGCCGATGAGGCCAAGGCCATCACCGGTTCCGCCAAGCTGGCGATGGGCCAGCTCGACGAAGCTGAGGTGCTGCTCAAGGAGGCCATCGCCGGCACCCTCAGCGAGGACTCGAAGCAGTACGCCACCTACAACCTGGGCTTCATCCACCTGCACAACAATCGCCTGCCCGAGGCGCGCGAACAATGGAAGCAGCTCACCACTCCGGTCGCCGATCTCGCCCTGGCGTGCCTGGAACGCCGCACCTTCGAGCAGGTCGAATCACTGCCCTCGCCTGGGCTGAAGCAGCTGGCCAAGGAGCTCAATGCCGCGGTCGGACTCGAACAGGGCCAGTTCGCCGTCGCCGGTGCGCTCGACCCGACCAGCAGCCGGCGTGCGCAGTTCCTCACCCAGGTCGCCAAGGTGGTGCAGAGCGTCGGTTCGCCGGCGAGCATCCGCGACCTGGCACCCGTCACCACGCCGGAATCGCTGCGCTGGCAGGCCTACGGGCACATGCTGGCCGGCCGCTACCGCGAGTGCGAACAGGTGCTCGATGCGCTGCCGGAGAACGACGGCTACGCCCTCGCCTACCGCCTGCTCATCGCCGACGCGCGCAAGGACCAGAGCAAGGCGCTTGACCTCTACAAACGTCTGGCCAGCAGCCCCAACGTGCCGCGCGAATGGCTGGCGCGCACCGCCGCGATCTTCGAGGCCGCCAACGACGAATTCAAAGACGAGCAGTTCGATTGGCCGGAAGGCGACACCCCGCAGAGCGGCTGGCAGTACAGCGCCCCCGGCACCGGCATCCGCATCCACGCCAAGGGCGGCAAGCTGTGGCTGGAGGGGCGTCAGGCGGTCGCCGCCGACCCGGTCAGCCATGCCTTCTTCCTGGTCCGCCAGGAACGCCTGCGCCAGGTCAAGCTGACCCTCGACCTGAGCGGTGTCGCCAGCGCCACCGGCGGCCTCGAGGTGCTCGACGAGAAACGTACCCAGGGCGTGCAACTGGCGGTGCGCGGCGACAGCCGGCTGGCCTGGCGCGCGGTCAAGGGCGCCGGCGCCTATGGTCCCTGGGAGGCGATCGATCTGCAGATCCAGGGCACCACCGTGACCATGGCGATCGACTTCAGCAATGGTCGCGTCATGGCCTTCATGGCCGACGAACCGCAGAAGAAATATCCCTTGGGCGAGGCCACCCTGAACCAGACCCCGATGATCACCATCGGCATCTTCGGCGAGGCCGAACCCGGCACCGACTGGAAACTCGCCGCCGACGCGATGCAGATCCAGCTCAAGCCGCTCGGCGCTCCTGCCGATCGCAATGGAAGGTTTGGCCAGTAGACCGCCCGGCGCTGGCCTTGAAACATTGGCGTTATACCTGCCTCGGGGGGCTCACCCTGATCTTCCTGATGACCCAGGCTGCGGTGATACTCGCAGATCGCCCCGGCGGCGACCCGCTGTCGGAGATCGTGCTGTGGCCGGCCACGTGCCTGAGCCAATTGATGTTCTCCCTGTTCGGCGAGCTATCTGGGAAAGCCAACCAGCCGCGGGCGATTTCGTTATTGGTGACGGTCTGCGCTGTGGTGAGCGTCATCCTCGCCGGTCTTATCACGGTGGTGGTGTCCGCAGCGTGGCGCCGGTGGCATCGGGTTGCCGAATGCACACCCCCGCACACGCTTCCCTGACATGCGCTGCCACTGCTACCACGTCGACCAAGCGTCGCTGCTGACCGCCCTCACTGACGAGGCTTTCATCGCCCGCTATCAGGGCGCCATCGGCGCCGAGTTGCCGTCGCTGGCGGATCGCGCGCTGGTGCGTTTCCTGCGCAAGCAAAGCACGCTCGCCAGCCGAGCGCTGGCGGAAGGTTTCGATCGCCTGGCGGAACAGGACACCACGGCGGCCGACGGTCTGCTCACCGATCTCTTTGCCGTCGCGACCTGGCATGCCTGGCCGCTGCCGATCGAGTCGTTAGGCGAACGCGACCTACCGGTGGAAGAGATCCCGCGCGGCCTGCTCGGCGCCGACACCGCCACCGATGGGGCGAAATTGTGGGTCATCGATCACGAGACCATCGCGCTCTCGCGCGACCGCGAGGCGGACGACGTCCCCGACATGGAATCGCATCACCGCTCCTGAGCCTTCGTGCCGGGACCAGCGGATCATCCAAGGGCGGTAGCCCGTGGCAGGCGAACAACAACGATCAGGCCGGAACCAGGAGCGAGCTACGCTCGCGCAACCAGCGCGTGCGTCGGCGATTCCGGCGGGATCCAAGGGCGGCAGCCCTTGGCGGGCGTAGCGGGCAGAGCCCGCGAACAACAATCCCCCGAGGGCGCATGCGCGCCCGAGCGGGGACCAGGCTCGGTCCCGCGCAGCGGGACACGCTGGCGCAGCCAGCGTCGCATGTGGCTGATCGCCGCGCTCCGCGGCGACCGCGCCCCGCGGCGAGCGGCGCAGCCGCGACGTCAGCCACAGGCGCGAGCCGCCGCTACCAGCCTGGTACCGCTACTGGCGGTCTTGGCGCGGGCAGCGGATGGAACGTGTCGACCTTGATCATCGCGCCGCCGTCGATGTGCAGACGGTAGCCGCCAATGGGGGCGGTCAGCGGCACGGTGAGCGAGAGCTCTCCGACCGCGACGGTCAGGGTCTTGCCGTCGCTGTGGCGCAGCGTCAGGCGCATGCCCAAGAGCGGTGACCCTGGGAGCGTCAGGCGCTGGACCTCCTGGCCCTGGTCGAGCACCGCCACCAGGCCTGGGACCACGCGCAGCTCCAGGCCGCGCTGGCCGGGCGGCTGGTCGGCGTGGGTGAACACCATGCGCACGGTGTCGGTGAGGTCGTGCCAGGCGATGTCGCCGGCCAGACGCCAATCGGGTGGCGGGGTGCGGCCACCGGCGAGACGGCCGCTCAGCAGGTCCCATTCCCATTGCCAGTGGAAGACCCCGCCGGGTCCCGCGCCCTGGTGTTCGCTCAGCAGGATGCCGAGGCGATCGTCGCTGAGCGTGCCGCGGCGCACGCCGACGAAGCCGCGCTGACCGACCACCTGCGCCGCGACGCTGGTGTCGTCCTGGTCGACGCGGTAGCGGCGGTCCGACAGCACCAGGGTGAAGCCGCGACGACCGGTGATCCACGCCTGACCGCGCAGCAGCCGCAGGCCGTCGCTGAGCACGGTCGCCACCGCCTCGCTGCCATCGTCGCCGCCAGCGAGCACCACGCTGCTGCCGTCGTTCCACATCAAGGTGAGCTGGCCGCCGGGCTTCACCGCCAGGCTGCGGTCGTCGACCATCGCACCGGGGGTCAGCGACTGGCCGGCGATGGTGGCGGAGCCGTGCAGGGCGGTGACGGTCGCGTGCGCCTGGCGCGACGCCGACCACAGCAGGCCGATGGCCCCCGCCAGCAGCGCGCCGGTCACCAGCGCCACCACCAACCACAGGGCGATGCGCAGCGGCGTCTTGGGCTGCTGTGGCGTCTCCACCGGCTGGAGCGTGCCCGAGCGCATGCCCAGACGCTTGAACAGCGCATTGGTGAAACGCCCACTCATCGAGGCCTGCTGCAGGCGCAGGACCACGGTGTCCTGGAAACTCGTCGAGACCTGCGTGCGCAGATCGGTGACCATGCCCAGGGTCTGCCAGGCGACCTGCGCGGCGCGCGGGCCGTTGCCCTGCTCGTCACGCAGCAGGTCGTAGAACTCCCGCAGCTCGCTCTCGCTCAGGTCGCCGATGGCGAAGCCGGTGGCGAGATCGGCGATGCGCGCATCGAGTTCGGGATTGGAGAGCGGCGTGGTCATCGGCAGGTCTCGCGATCGGAGAAGTGCGCGGTGCGAGGTGCGCGGTGCGAAGTTTCCTGTGACCACGCGCCAGGTGGCTGCGAATGGCTTCCCGCATACCAGAGACGAGCGGGGGGCCGCAGAGACCTGCGCCCACGAAACCTCGCACTTCGCACTTCGCACTTCGCACGCGAGCTCTCACTTCTGATGACGATCATCGTTCACCTTCCAGGATGCGCTTCTCCGCGCATTCCCGCAGCATGCGCTGGAGCCGCGACAGGCGCTGCCGACAAGCCGGCGCCTTGATGCCCAGGATCTCGGCGGCGGCATCGCTGGTCAGACCCTGGCTGTGCACCAGTTCAATGAGCTGACGGTGGTCATCGCCGATCTCGGTGAGGCAGATCTTCAGCGCGGCGAGGCGCTGGTGCTGTTCGCTGTCGGTATCCTGCGGCGCTTGGCGCAGCAGCTCTTGCCGCACCAGTTCGCGCAAGTGGCGGCGGTCGCGGTCCTGGCGGCGATGGTGCTCCATCAGCTGGCTGCGCGCGATGGTCAGCAGCCAGGCGCGCGGGCTGGTCCCGGGCCGGTACTGCTCGCGTTTGGCCCAGGCGCGGGTCAGCGCCTCCTGGGCGATCTCGTCGGCCAGTTCGGGCTCGGCGGTTTCGCGCAGCAGGGTGGCACGGATCAGGTGATGGCACTTCTCGACCACCATGGCGAAAGCCTGCTGATCACCCTGATCACGGGCGGCGGTCATCCATTCATCCAGGTCGTCTGCCATCGGCGCGCGATGATGTTCACCATGAGGTGCGAGGGAAGGGGATCATCGGCTTCTGATGTCATCGGACATCGCCCGTCACACCCCCCCGTCGCCGCCGTTATCCCCGCAGACCAGGAGCCTGCCCATGGCCAGCAATGTCGCGCTTACCGCCAAGACCGCGTCCGCCGAGGCCACCGTGCCGCAGAAGGCCGGTGAAGCCGAACTGGTCGCGCGTCTGGCGCAGGCGCGCACGCAGGTGCTGGAGGAGATGCAGAAGGTCATCGTCGGTCAGCGCGAGGTGCTCGAACAGCTCATCCTCGCGGTGCTTTGCCGCGGCCATTGCCTGCTCGAAGGTGTGCCCGGCCTGGCCAAGACGGTGATGGTGCAGACCCTCGGCCAGGTCCTCGACCTGTCGTTCAGCCGCATCCAGTTCACGCCCGATCTGATGCCGTCCGACATCACCGGCACCGACATCATCCAGGAAGATCCCGAGACTGGTCGCCGCCAGTTCGAATTCCTCCAAGGCCCGCTGTTCGCCAACATCTGCCTGGCCGACGAGATCAACCGCACGCCGCCGAAGACCCAGGCCTCGCTCTTGGAAGCGATGCAGGAACGGCGCGTCACCTGTCGCGGGCGCACGTATGAACTGCCGGATCCGTTCTTCGTGCTCGCGACCCAGAACCCGATCGAGCAGGAAGGCACCTACACGCTGCCGGAAGCCCAGCTGGATCGTTTCATGTTCATGGTCAAGGTCGGCTACCCCTCGAAAGAGGAGGAGATCCAGATCCTGCGCCGCACCACCGGCGGGGCCAAGGTGCGCCTCAACCGCATGTTCACCGGCAAGGAACTGATCCAGCTCCAGGAGGTCGTGCGCCAGGTCCCGGTCGCCGACCACGTCTACGACTTCGTCGTCAACCTGGTGCACAGCACGCGTCCGGGCTGCATGGATGTGCCCGACGCCACCAAGTGGTTGCAATGGGGCGCCGGTCCGCGCGCGGGCCAGCAATTGATCGTCGGCGGCAAGGCGCGCGCACTGCTGCACGGCCGCTTCCACGTCACCACCGATGACATCATCGAACTGGCCAAGCCGGTGCTGCGTCATCGCATCGTCTGCTCGTTCGCGGCCCAGGCCAACGGCATCAACAGCGACACGGTCATCGATCGTTTGATCGCGCATTTCTCCAAGACCGCCGCCAAGGCCTGAACAGACGATCTGAATGCCACGGGGAGGTGCGAAGTGCGACATGCGACGTGCGAAGTTTCGTGTGCTGAGATTCATCGCATCAGCGGGCGCCGTCGTCGCTCCATCCGCATCCTTCTGACCACGCCATCGACCTCTTCTCACGAGACCTCGCACGTCGCATGCCGCACTTCGCACGCGAGCGCAGCGAGCATCCCCTGACATGACCCTCCAATCCACCATCCAGGAACAGATCCTCCAGCGTCTGAGCAAGGTCGGCGTCGCCGCCCGCCAGGCGGTCGAGGCGGCCCTGGTCGGTCAGCACCGCTCGATCCATCGCGGCCTGTCCGTGGAGTTCGCTGGACATCGTCCCTACCAACCTGGCGATGATCTGCGCCGTCTCGACTGGGTGGTCTACGCGCGGACCGATCGCTACGACGTGCGCCAATACGAAGAGGAGACCCGTCTGCGCGCCACCATCGTGCTCGATGCGTCGGGTTCGATGGGGTACGGCTCTGGGGTCGCGAATCACGGCGAGACGCGGGTGACCAAGCTCGACTACGCACGCTGGCTCGCCGGGGCCCTCGGCTTCATGATGCTGCGCCAGTCGGACGCCGTCGGTCTCGCCATCTGCGACACCGAGGTGCGCACCCATCTGCCGCCGGCCTCGACCATGGGCCACCTGCTGACCATGCTCGAGCATCTGGAGAAGCGCGAGCCGGGTGGCGAGACCAGCCTGGCGGTGGTGCTCGAAGGCCTCGCCGCCCGCCTCAAACGCCGCGGCCTGGTCGTCCTCATCACCGACGCCTTCGATGACGCCGAGCGTCTGCTGATGGCGCTGCGCTACCTCCGTCATCGCAAACAGGACGTGCGCATCTTCCAGATCGTCGACCCGCAGGAGGAGCAGTTCGCCCTCGCCGGCATGATCGAGTTCATCGGCCTCGAGGACGAACCGCGCCTGCGCCTGGATGCCGACCGCGTGCGCGCCTATTACCAGCAGGCCCTGCGCGAACACCGCCAGAAGCTCGCCGAGGGTTGCCACGCCATCGGTGTGCAGCTGGAGACCATGCGCACCGATCAGGACCTGGCGCTGGGATTGGCGCGCGTGCTGTCGGGCGCGTCGGATGCGCCGACGGGAGTCCGCACGTGATCGAACTGCTCAACCTCGCCCTCGCCGGCGGCCTCGCCGCCGCCGCGGCGCCGGTGCTGATCCACATCGCGCACCGCCGACGGCTCAAGCCGGTCGAGTGGGGCGCGATGCGCTTCCTGCAGACCATGCTGCAGCGCCGTCGTCGCAGCCTGTCGATCGAAAATCTGCTGCTGCTGCTGATCCGCGTCCTCGCGCTGGCCTGCCTGGCCATCGCCCTCATGCGTCCGACCTTCACCATGTCCGCCGGCGCGCTCTCTGGCGAGGTCATCAGCCGCGGGGCGAAGACCGCGGCCGTCCTGCTGATCGATGACGGCGTGTCCTCGGGCGAGGGCCGCACCATGCCGGCCATCGATCAGGTGAAGAAGCTCGCACTCGCCTACCTCGACACGCTCACCACCGGCGACGAGGTCAGCATCATCCCGTTGTCGCGCCTGCGCACGCCGCCGGCGGATCCGCTCTACGACCTCGAGGCCGCGCGCCAGCAGGTCAACGACCTGCGCCCGACCGCACTCGCCAGCGATGTGCCGGCGCTGCTCGAGGCCGGCCTCAGCCAGTTGGCGCGCCACCTCAATCCGGAGGTCGAGGTGGTGCTGGTGTCCGATGGGCGTGGCGACGGCTGGCGTTCCGACGACCGCCTGCGTTGGGAGGATCTGCGCCGTCGCCTCGGCGGCACACCGGGCTCGGAAGACGGTACCCGCGCCCGACCGCACCTGGTCCTCCTGGCGCCCGAGGTCGAGGCCGTCGATGGCAACCTCGCGGTCACCGCCATCCAGGTCGACCGTGCGCTGATTCCCGCCAACCGCCCGGTCGAGGTGCGCGTGAGCGTGGCGCATACCGGCACCCGCGCGATCGCCGGCACCCTGGTGCGCCTGGTGGTCAACGGTCGCACGGTGGCCGAGCGCTCGCTCGAACTGG
>JANPIY010000562.1:0-2694 GCA_031425255.1 Planctomycetota bacterium | reverse complement strand
CGAAGCGCGGATCCAGGCGCGCGTCGGGCACGATGAACGGCCGATCGGGATCGAGGATGGCATGGGCGCAGAACGCCAGGGCGCGCGGCGTCTCGGTCGCCTCCAACCCATGACGCGCCTTGAACCACTGCCGATCCGCATCGATCAGGCTGACCAACGCGATCGGCGCCTCGGCGATGTGGGCGGCGAGGGCGACCAGCCCATCGAAGTCCGCCTCGGGCACCGTGTCGAGGATCCCGCAGTGGCGCAGCAGGCCGAGGCGCTCGGATTCACGGGGATGGGCGGCCGGAATGATCATCGACCGAAATGCTACGACCGTTCCAGAGCCGATGCAAACCCTGGCGGATATCGTTCCAGGCGCGCGGTATCCCCGTGGCGGTGCAGGCTCGACCCCGCCGGGAGCGGAACGAAGGGACAGCCGCGGGTATGTAGCCACCAGTGAACACCCAACGGGCAAAGATGCCTGGCTGCTCACTCCGGCCCACTCCGGCCTGCCTTCAATTGCCAGACCCAGGCCCGTGGGAAGGTGTTGCCGTAGGACACCAAAGGCGTGCCCCGGCGCAGATCCGTACGTGCAGATTTCCCGCATACGGCTCCTCCCTCAGGTGATGGCGAGTCGGCGGCGATCGGGATAGGGGTGCAGGACTCTGGCCGGGGGGATCCAGTAGGACGCGATGGTACGCATGCGACTCCACCTCAGGTGCCCGGCCAGTTGGCTGCGTCGTCGGAGCGCTCTGCGCCATGCGTCCACGATGAGATCGCGGAACCGGGAGATGGCGGCGCTGTTTGTCGGGATGGCATGATAGTTCATCCATCCGCGCACCACGGCGCCGACCCATCGTCCCTGATCCGCGATCGGCAGTGACCGCATCGCCTTCAGCTTCTGTCCGACCTCCGCCACCTTCTGCCCCAGGCGCTTGCTGACCGTGTGGCGGTGGACTGCGAAGCCTCCGTCCGACCTTCGCTTCGCGCAGATGTGCGTGAAGCCGAGGAAGGCGAATGTCTCGGGTCTCCCTTCCCCACGCCGCTCCCGGTTCTGCGCCGCGTAGCGGCCGAACTCGATGAGCCGGGTCTTGTCGCCGTGCAGTTCCAAGGCGAACTTCCCCAGCCGCTCCCGAAGGTCCTCCGGGAAGCGCTGGGCGTCGCCCTGGCGCTGGAAGCCGACGACGAAATCGTCCGCGTAACGGACGATGTTGACGTCGCCGACCGCCACCTGCGCGCGCCACCATTCCACCCAGAGGTCGAGGACGTCGTGCAGATACACGTTCGCCAGCAGCGGTGAGATCACCGCCCCCTGCGGCGTGCCTGCCGTCGTCCCCGTCCACCGGCCGTCCTCGCACACACCGGCCTTCAACCATTTCCGGATCAGCCGGAGCATGCGCGGATCCCCAACGCGGTGCTCCACGAACTTCATGACCCACTGGTGGTCCAGCGTGTCGAAGAAGCTGCGGATGTCCGCGTCCACCACCCAGTTCACGGGCCCATCGCTCAGCGCCACCCAGAGCGCGTCCAGCGCATCGCGCTGCCCGCGTCCGGGGCGGAAGCCGTAGCTGAAACCCGCGAAGTCCACCTCGTAGATCGCGTTCAGGACCCACGTCACGGCGAGTTGGACGATCTTGTCTTCCAACGCCGCCACGCCCAGCGGCCGTTGCCGGCCGTCGGGCTTGGGGATCCAGACGCGACGCGAGGGCTGCGCGCGATACCGCCCACCGTGCACGCGGGCGTGCAGGTCGACGATGTTCGCGCGCAGCCGGTCGCCATAGCTGTCCCACGTCACGCGGTCGATGCCGGCGGCAGCCTTCGGGTTCAGCGCCCGATAGGCGTCCTCCAGCATCCCCACGCTCACGTGGTGCAGCAGCGCCGTGAACCGTTCCTTCCCATTCCGTTTCGCCGCATCTCGCACCCGCTGGAGGCCGCTCGTCACGCACTCCGGGCTCGGCGTCCCGGACGTGGTCGGCTCCAGCAGGTTCCCCTCGGGTTCGGACCTTCCCTCGGCCACCTCGGCGGCTGCCTTCGGCGCGTCAACGGTACTACGTCCTCCTCCGACTGCCGAGTGGCGTACATGACGGTCGTCGGCGTGTTCGGCCTTCACCGTCCGGATGGAAGTCATCGGCACCCCCATCGCCACCCGGCTCTCCCGGTTCTCGTGCATGAAGGTTTGCGCGCGCGCAGCGGGTCTAAGACCCCGCGGGATCGCCGATGGACTCGCAGAACGTCCATCGCCGTGTTGCCTTGCCCTACATACACAGGGGCGGCATCCCGGATGCTGTTTCGAGGCTCGATACCGCGCCCACGCGCACCACTGCCCAACGCTTCGGACGCGGCGTTGCCGACGAGCCCGCATGGGAGTGGCCGTTGTGGCTTGCGAAGCCTTCAACGTAGAGCTTTTTCATCTCCTCCTTCGTGTCGGTTTATCCCGGCGCTCGCCTGTCCTTTTCCGCCATTTTCCGCCACTGGAGGCGGCGCCACTTTCAGGGACACCACCGCGCGAGCAGTCCGCGCAACGACTCGCGGGTCAGCGGCTTGGCGAGGACATCGTCCATGCCAGCGGTGTGGCAGGCGGCGCGCTCGTCGGTCATCGCCGACGCGGTGAGGGCGACGATCGGCAGGCGGCGACCACCGCGAGCGACTTCGGCGGCACGCATCGCCCGCGTCGCGTCGAGGCCGTCCATCTCGGGCATCTGCACATCAAGC
>JANPIY010000561.1:0-3308 GCA_031425255.1 Planctomycetota bacterium | reverse complement strand
GAAGGTGATGTAGTCGCGCGCCATGATGAAGATGCGCGGCAGGCCAGCATCCGAGCCGCGCTGCAGACGCGGCAGACGGCGGCTGTACGCCTCGGGGAAATTGCGCCGGATCGCCAGCACCTGGCTGCGGACGAGTTGCCGGTTGTCCACCAGCCACGCTGCCGCAGGCGGCACGCGCCGACCAGCACGGCCATCGTCGGCGAGCTCCTCGCTGTCGTAGACCAGATTCTGCGCGCTGATGCGCAGCCCACGCAGGAGCTGATTGGGGCCACCAGGCGCGACCTCGCCATGAAGGATGGCGAGATCATGCGCGTGCGCGAGGATCTGTTCCAGCGTTGCCGGCGAAACCATCGCACGGTCGGGCTGGCCAGACCAGTCGGCTGAACGGGCGCCAGTGAGGTGGCGCAACGGATTGAGCAGCATCAGGACCTGTCCGGAAAAATGGGGAGATCGATATCAGGCCTGGGGACCCGAGAGCTGGTCCGGCTTGGCCTGCGAGGCCAAAGTCGCGAGTGCTGCTATGGCTCGCTCCTGTGCCGGCAGCAGCGCCGCCTCCACCTGGATGCGGGTGGCATCGTCCAAGCGCCCGAGCTCGCGACGGTAATCGGCCACGCCATGGCCTTCAATCGTCGCCAAGGCGTCGATCAGGCGCTGGTGATCGACCGCTGCGGTGCTGGTGTCGCCTGGAGTCAACACGTCCCAGAAGCCGGTCACCGCCTCGGGTTGTCCATCCTGGTCCACCAGGCGCTCGCGCAGAACACCGGCGCGTTGGTGATGCCCGTCGAGGATCGCCTTGAAGGGGGCGGCTGCCGCCATCCCAAGCACATCGATCACACGCTGATAGGTCTCGATCGCGAGACACTCATGGCGCAGGAGCCGTTGGATGGCTGCATGGGTGGAGGTGCCCGGGGCTTCGCTCGTAAACGGTGAGGGGTGCGAAGTGTTCAAAGAGGGCAGAGAGCTCGCCGGCGGTGTCTGATGGTGGTGGTCCAGCATGAAGAATCCTTGGAGCGGCAGGTCGGCGGTCGAACACGCAGAGCAATGAGCGGTCCAATCAGCAGGCAGCTCGACCTCGGTCACGATCAGGCAGTGAGTTCCGATTCCTCATGCCCGTGCAGGAAGCACCAACGCTACGGGTGATGTCATGCGCATTGCATGGCATCGAATCAGGCGGTGGTCGGATCGTGGTGTGGTCAGGTAGAGGTGGGCATCAGATAAGGGGGCGCGACCCGATCTCCTGCGCGCCAGTCTGGCGCAAGGTGGCCAACACCGACTCGACATCGTCGGTGGTGGTCTTCGCCGAGATCACCACCTGCCCGGCGTTCAGCCCATCCTTGTAGCGCGGCAGCGAAGCATCCGGGATTCCCATCTCCTCGATCATCGCGCCATTGAGATTGCCGACGGCTCGCCCCACGGCGATCCCGGTGAGGAACCCGAGGATCGGCCCGGCGGCGATGAACAGGCCGATTCCTGGGATGGCGAGGGACCCCAGACCTGCAAGCCAGCCGATCGAACCACCGATGTTGCCGCCGGTGAAACTTCCGTGTGCGGAGTGGGCGTGCAGACCCTGCGCGAGCTTGCCGGTATCCTCCTGCGTGGCGGCGAGCACCGAGATGCGATCGCTGGTGATGCCGATCGCGTCCAGCGCATCGACCACGGTGCGCGCCTGAACCGGATCACGTGCCAGGCAGAATACGAAATGGCTCATGGTGATCTTTCTGGGCGAGACAGCGGCGAAGGGCGGTTGAGGGCATGATACCGGTCGACAGTGAACGTTCGTACCAGGGCAGCGCAGATCAGGCCAAGGGTCTTATGGCCTTGCCTAGAGGATGAATGAGGTGGCGGATGGTTTTCGTGCACTTCGCAAACGAGCTTTCCGTGCTGACCCGGCAAAATGCATGGAAATGCCCGCCCATTCCCCTCGCGCGGGTCCGTGTGGCGACATTGCGATGGCACACAACTTGCCAGGGTCCGGTGGCTAGCGAATGACCCGCGGCGATGACCACTTGTTCACGCTGCTGACCGCCACCCGACCACACCAATCCCAGGATCACGCCATGCAAAGCAGCTCCCAGACCACTCAGCAGGAAACCATCGACATCCTCAATTCGTTTCTGCGCGGTGAACTCTCAGCCGTGGAAACCTACAGCCAGGCGATCACCAAGACCGTCGACGATCCCATTCCCGAACTGATGGAGAATGAGGAATCCCATCGCGAACGCGTCGCCATCCTGCGTCGTGAAGTGATGAATCTGGGTGGCGTGCCAGCGGAATCCTCGGGTGCTTGGGGTGCTTTCACCAAGGTGATCGAAGGGGGTGCGGCGATGCTGGGTCGTGGGCCCGCTCTGGCCGCGCTGGAGGAAGGCGAGGATCATGGCCTGGCGCAATATCGCCGGGATGTCGCCAAGCTGTCGGGCGCCACCCGGCTCATGATCGAGCAGGACATCCTGGCTGAACAGCAGCGCACGCACGATCGCATGAGCGAGGTCCAGCGATTCGACAAATGACATTGGAATCGCCTCCGTCCGCCTCCGGCTCAGGAGGTCGGAGGCGTTGCCCGGACCTTTCCCTCAGCCCTAAGGAATCACCCATGACCAGCGTCACCAATCCACCTGACACCCTGAGGAACCTGATCAAGGACATCCGCTTCGCGATGATGACCACCATCCGGCCGGATGGTTCGCTGCAGAGTCGGCCCATGACGACCCAGGCCAATGACGGCCAGGACGACACCCTGTGGTTCTTCAGCGGGCGCAGCGCCCATGCCGCCGCCGATATCGCCGCACGTCCGCACGTGAATCTGAGCTATGGCGATCCGTCCTCCCAACGGTTCGTGTCGATCAGCGGTCGGGCCGAGGTGATCGATGACCCGGTCGAGTTGCGCGCCCGTTGGCGACCGGAGTACAGCGAATGGTTCCCCCAGGGAATCTCTGATCCCTCCATCGTCCTCCTGAAGGTCACCATCGAACGCGCCGACTATTGGCCCTCCGCCTCCACGTGGGTTGGACGTACCTTGGCATTTGCCAAGTCATTGGTCACCGGCCAGGAGCCCATTCCCGCCGCGCCCCGTCCGGTCACTTTGCAGCCGATCGGTGCGGGGCGGATAGCCCGGGTCAATTGGACGGTCCTGCTGTGGGCGATCGGTGTTCCGATTCCGTTGGTGTTGTTGGTCGCGTTGTTCCGTGGGTGCGGCTGAACTCCACAGCCCGTAGCCACCGCCGCGCAGAACACCACGAGCGCCAAGGACTCCCCTTGGCGCTCGTGTTTTTTCATGACCGTCCCAGGTTCCTTCCTGATCCGGGTCCGCG
>JANPIY010000560.1:0-5424 GCA_031425255.1 Planctomycetota bacterium | reverse complement strand
ATCGCCCTGAGCATGCAGGATGCGCCGCGCGCTGTGGCCACCCTCCCTGGTCAACGAGGGCTGGCCATCGCCGCCCAGATCGAAGAGGCAGCCGTGGCGCCGCAGGAAGCTGATCGATTCCTCGGCATCGCCGAGAATGCTGCGCACCACCTGTTCGTCGCACAGTCCGGCACCGGCCTGCAGGGTGTCGTGCACATGCAGTTCGACGTCGTCGCTGGCTTCGCGTTCGCCATTGGCGAGCACGGCGGCGACGCCGCCCTGGGCATAGATCGTATTGCTTTCACCCAGATCGATCTTGACCAGCAACAGCACTTCGCTGCCCGCGTCCGCTGCCGCCAGAGCGGCACTCAGGCCGGCGACGCCGCCACCGACCACCAGCACGTCGGCCTCCAGGTGCGGACGGCGGCGCAGATCGAAACCGACCAGGTGCGGCGGCGACCATGGCCCGGGGGAGGATACAGGATGCATGGCGCGATCGTGAACCGCGCTCTCATAACTGCCAGAGCTGAGGCCGCTGCCGGCATTGGTCCGACCCACCGGCACCGGCACCAGGAACGCAGTCGATGCCAGCCCTTGGCAGGCTGCACCACCCGCACACCATCCGCGCATGACGACGTCCCCCGCCCCCTGGTCCTCCTTCGCCATTCCGGGAGCCGTGGCCATCACCACCGGCGTCGACGGCCTGTCGCGGATCACCGTCACCAATCCGCACGCCGAGGCCGAGATCCATCTGCACGGCGCCCACGTCAGCCA
Organism: Planctomycetota bacterium; assembly: GCA_031425255.1. Lineage (GTDB taxonomy): Bacteria > Planctomycetota > UBA11346 > UBA11346 > UBA11346 > BOG-1363. Next base: position 4,671 of record JANPIY010000560.1, on the reverse strand, counting down.
CTTCCAGCCACGTGGCAGCCGACCCGTGCTGTGGATGAGTGCGCATTCCCTCTTCGCCGCCGGCAAGCCCATCCGCGGAGGAGTACCGCTGTGCTGGCCGTGGTTCGGCCCCCATGCGAGCGACGCTGCGCTGCCGGCCCATGGCTTCGTCCGCACCCGCGCCTGGACACTGGTCGAGACGGCGACCCATCACGACGGCCGCACACGTGTGGTGCTGACCCTGGCCAGCGATGCGGCGACCCTGGCGCTATGGCCACACGCCTTCGTCCTGCGACTGACCGTCACCGTCGGATCTACCCTCGACCTCGACGTGCGGGTCGACAATCCCGGCGAGCTCCCCTTCACCTGCAGCGAGGCGCTGCACACCTATCTGGCGGTCGGCGACGTGCGACAACTCCGCATCAGCGGCCTGGCCGGCACCACCTACGTCGACAAGGTGCGTCAGAACCAACGCTTCACCGATCCGGGCGACCTGGCCATCGGTGCGGAGACCGACCGCGTCTACCTCGACACCATTGCCACCTGCGTGGTCCATGATGCGCTGCACGCCCGTCGCCTGGTGGTCGCCAAGGAGGGTTCCAAGGCCACGGTGGTGTGGAACCCGTGGGTAGCCAAAGCCCAGGCGATGAAGGATTTCGGCGACGAGGAATGGATCGGCATGGTGTGCATCGAAACCGCCAACGCGCTCGATCACGCGATCACCGTCCCGGCAGGCGGTAGCCATCACCTGGTCGCATCCATCGGCGTCGAGCCAGCCTGAGAGCCCTCGTCGAACTCGCTCTGCTCGGCGATGAAGCGGAGGATCGCTGAAGCCACCGCGGCCGACTGGTGCCACGCCATCCAATGGCCGCCGCCCGCGACGAGTTGGTAGCGGGCGCCGTCGATCAGACGTTGCAGCCCGCGCGCCTGCGGTGTGGGGAAGTGCGCATCGCGCCCTCCCCATAAGATCAGCGTCGGGCAGGCGATCGTGCGATAGATCTCCGGCAGTGCCGGCAAGGAGCCCTGGTAGCCCGCGCAGAGACGGATGATGAAGGAACGCACCTCCGGTCGAGCGAAGCAGCGCCAGAGCTCATCGCGGAGCGCACCCGTCAAGGCCGCCCCGCGCGGCATCGAGGTCATCCACGCGCGGCTGAAGACCGCCCTGGGCAGTCGACGGAGCAGCCAGCGATTCCAGCCATATCGCCTCAGCAGCTCGATGTCCCACGACGTCCGTTCCTGAGCGAGGACCAGCGAGTTCATCACCGTCAATGTGCGCACTCGCTGGGGATGCCGGGCCGCGGCGACCAGCGCCGGTTGCCCGCCCATGTCCATCGCCACCAGGTCCGCCCGTGCGATGCCCCAACGGTCCAGCAGCGTGATCAGGCGCTCGGCCTGGTGCTGTGGGGTGGTTCCGCCGGGCCAGGCCGTGCTGTCACCCATGCCTGGCCAATCGAAGGCGATCACCTGGCGGCTGCCAGCGAGACGCGTCGCGACACGGCTCCACAGTTGGAGGTTGTCGGGGTAACCGTGCAGGAGGATGACCGGGACGCCCCGAGCCCGACCGAGGCGGGCCACCCGCACCACCTGGCCATCAGGCTGGACCTCGAGACGAGCCTGCTTCAGCACGCTGGCTGCACCTGATCCGCCGCGAGGATGCCGGAGATCGCGCTGAAACTGAGCCATTGCCCAGGATGGGTCGAGCTGCCCGCGAGGGCGAGTCCGCGCAGATACGGGCTGCGATGGGCCAGACGGCCGCTGCGCATGAAGCTGGCGGTCATCACCGGATTCATGCTGTCACGATGCAGGTGATGGAGCGCGCCCCAATCGCTCGGCGTGCGCACCTGCAGCACCCTGACCTCGTCGACCTGCGCGCGCCACCAGGGTTCCGCCAACAGGCGCTCAGCGAAGGCCCGCTGACCGTCGCTGCCGAGGCGCTGGGCATCCTCATGACGCATGGGCGCGATCAGCCGGGCCGGAACCCAGCCGTCATGGGCGACCTCCGGCACCACCACCCACGGCATGACCAGCAGCCGGCACAAGTCATCGCCTCCCGGGAGATGGAAGCGCAGGTACGGCAGGGCGGAGGCCGACGACCTGGCCTTCACCGCCAGGTAGCAACAGACCCCAGGCGATTGCAACGGCAGCCGCGCCAGCCGCGCCAAGGCCGGCGCCGGCATGCCCTGCACCAGCGTGGCGTAGGTTCCCACGCCATGAGCATTGCTGAGCACGCGAGTGGTCTGGATGCACTCTTCACCAGCCAGCTCCACGCCGGTCACCATGCCGCGCTCGCTGCGGATGCGCTGCACCCGGGTGCCGGTACGGATCACCACGCCTGCGGCGACGGCAGCCGCGCGCAGCGCGTCGACCACCGCGCTGATGCCGCCGAGCGGATAGAAGGCGCCGGGTTCGTGCATCAGGGCCGGCACGAAGGCGAGCGGGCTGGGCGCTGTCGCTGGGGTCTGGCCGGCGACATGCGTCCAGATGGCGATGGCATCGCTCACCGGCTGCGGCAGGGCGGTAGCGCGCAAGACGGCGGCGAGCGAACGGCGGAGGAACCACGCATGGCGCCAACCGCCCGAGGCCAGCAACGACCCCACACCGGGCCGCGAGACGTAGAGCAACGGCTGCAGGCGGGCGTGGATCCGGCGCATCTCAGCGACGAAACGCAGATACCGTCGTGCGCTCCCGGGCCAGCGCGCTTCGAGTCCTTCCGCGGTATGCGCCGCCGAGGCCTCGAACCGCACCGTCTCACCTCCTGGGGCTTCCACCTGATAGATGTGCTCGATCCGGCGCAGCGGCACTAAGGCCTCGAGATCCAACCCGAGCTGGTGGAACGCCCAGGTGAGGCCCGGTCGATCGAGCAGGATGTACGGTCCGGCGTCGAAGGTCAGGCCGTCGAGGGTCAGCGACGATGCCAAGCCGCCGACCTCGGACCGTGCCTCGAGTATCACCACCTGGTCCCCGCGCTGCGCCAAGCGGATGGCGGCGGTCAGTCCCCCCATGCCGCCGCCGACCACCACCACGGGTTCGGCTGCGCTCACGGCAACCTCGGAGGTGCCGTGCCGGTGCGCAGACCGAGGATCCGCCGAACCACCCATCGGGTCAGGTCCAGGCAGCGCCCGACCGGTGCGAGGGGAGGAAAAGCCGTCTCATCCATCGCTGGAACGAACACCGCCCCACGCCGGCTGGCCAGGACATACAACGGGAACGCCAGCAGGCAGAGCAGGGCCGACCAGCCGCTATGCCTAGGGCCGCGCCAGTGCGGGAACGGCAGATCGCAGCCGCGCACCTCCGGCTCCAGCCGCGTGAGCCCGAGCCAGGTGCAGGCGGTGCGCAGATGCAGGAAGGTGCGTGGGTCGCTGGCACCGAGGTGCCGTGCCACCACCGCGTCTACGGCCACGGCATCACCGCCGACGTACAACCGCCCAGGGGCGAGTGGACGCCGGCTGCCCATCATCCCCACCACGCCGTCGGGCACCGCGGTGTGCGCATCGAGCAGGGCGAGGTGCGGTGGAAACTCGACGATCTGCATGATGGTGGCATTCTGCCGATGTGCCTGCCGCTCCGCGAAGAGCAACGCGTCATGCGAGGCGCCCAACCATTCGAGGTTGCTCATGGTCAGCATCGCCTCGTCGATGGGATGGCTGCGCAGCTTGCCGAAACTGATGCGCAGATCGGCGTCCTTCCAGGTGCGTGCGATGGTGTACTGCGCCATGCCCCGCCCGTGTTGATGCGCCACCTGGTCACCGGCGGTATCGACCAGGCGGAAGTCCGGCGATTCCATTCCGACGTAGGCGGCGACCTGCTCTACGCCGCGACCGGCGAAGAAATGGGCGTACACCGAGGGGCTTTCGAGCACCGCGATGTCCGTGCACCCGTGATCGCGGAGCCAGCGTGCGAGGGCGATCACCAGCCTGGGATCGGTGATCGGCGACGGGTCATCGCCATGATACGCGAACATGAATGACGGCTTGATCGCCACCCGGAAGGCGCTCGCCGGCTTGCCGAGGTCGTGCTCGCGCTGCCGGATCAGCTCCGCGACCTGGGCCTGCGCCAGCGCTGCATGCAGGAGCGCGACCGGGTCCGGGTGGGAAGTGTCGCCGACCGCCACCGTCACCGGCGTCATCGCACCGAATCCCGTAGGTCGATCCCCGCGCCAGGCGCGTGGCAGGAAGTTGCGATCGATGGCGCCGACGCGTTCCACCAGGACGGCTGTCGTGACCCCCTCTACCAGGCGATCCTCGACCGTCAGGACCTCCGCCAGCACGGCGAACAACCGCTCGTGGCGCTGCTCATCCGCCTGGACCTGCCTGAGGTCGGGAATCATCGCCGCGGGAAATCCCGCATGGGTACTCAGCAGCTCGTCGAGGCGATGGAAGCACAAGGCCGCCGTCCGTTCGGCCTCGACATTGAAGAGGCAGAAATCGCGGAACGGCCCGTGGTGGAGATGGCGGCGTACCGAGCGCGGTACCGCCCCCATGACGATGCCGATGAGCGTGATGAGGTCTGCCACCAGGCGGGCGACCGGCGCCCGTGACCACGGCAGATGCTGGCGCACCGCTCCCGCCCACCCACCGATGCCGCCCGCGAGTTGATGGATCACCGCGCGCAGCGACAGACCACGCCGCCCCAGGCGCAACAAGGCCCCGCGTACATAGACCGCATGCATCTCCTCCTCCAGCCACGTCCACA
>JANPIY010000559.1:0-3153 GCA_031425255.1 Planctomycetota bacterium | reverse complement strand
GAAACCATCTACGATCCGCAGGGCCGTTACTACGGCACCGCCTTGGCGAGCTTCGGCATCTGCTACAGCCCGGATCGCCTGCGGGCACTCAGGTCGCCCTTCCTCGAGGAGCCTGGTGCGCCGGGAGACCAGCAGAGTCCGGTGTTGCAGGCGTGGGACGACCTCGCTCATCCGGCGCTGCGCGGCCACGTGGTGATGGCCGATCCCACCAAGTCCGGCTCGATCGCCACCTGCTACGTGATGATGCTGCAGCAACAGATGACGCGCGCGGCGGTGGCCGCGGGCGCGACCGCCGTCACCGCCACGCCGGCCCACCTCGACCGCGGCTGGCGCCAGGGCCTGACGCTGATCAAGGGCATCGCCGGGAATGCCCGCGTGGTCACCGACTCCGCCTCGAAGGTGCCGCGCGACGTCGGGCGGGGGGATGCCGTGGCCGGCATGTGCATCGATTTCTACGGTCGCAGTGAGGCCGAGTGGACACGCCACGAATCTGGCCGCGAGCGCGTGGTCTTCGTCAGCCCGCCGGGTGGCACCTCGATCAGCGCCGATCCCATCGCCTTGCTACGCGGCGCCGAGCACCGGCCGGAGGCGCTCGCCTTCATGCGCTTCGTATTGTCGGTCGACGGCCAACGCCTGTGGAACTACCGCGTCGGCGAACCCGGTGGCCCGGTGCGCTACGCGCTGCGGCGGTGGTCGGTGCGGCGCGATCTCTTCACCGCGGAGCACCGCGCACATAGCAGCGATCCCCTGGAGGACCCCTTCGTCCTGGCGCGTTCCTTCCACTTCCAGCCGGCCTGGACCGGCCCGTACTTCGACCTCATCCGCGCGACCATCAAGGCGGTGGTGCTCGATCCGCGCGATGAACTGCAGGAGGCCTGGGCTGCCATCATCCAGGCCGACCAGCCGGACTCGCCGGCGTGGCGCGAGTTCACCTGGCTGCCCTACGACCACCACGACGCCGCCAGCGCCCGTCAGCAGTTGACCGACGATCGCAACGCCACCATGCGCGCCTGGACCATCAGCGCGCAGGAGCACTACCGCGCGGCGACGCGGCTGGCGCGGCAGAGCCGGCCATGAAGCGGGGATCGGCTGCCACTATGCGCCTGGTGCTCGGCTGGTCGGCGATCGTCCTGGTGGTGGCGTTCCTCGTGGTGTTCCTGCTGCTGCCCCTCGGCATCAGCGTCGCTCGTGGGCTGTCGCCAGCGGTATTGTTCGCGGCGCTGGCCCATCCGGTCTATCAGCAGGGCCTGCTCAACGCGGGCGCCATCGCGGTGGTGGCGACCATCCTGGCGATGCTGATCGCGGTGCCGCTGGCGTGGATCGGCGCACGCTATCGTTTCCCAGGGCAGCGCTGGCTGGAGCCGCTCGCGCTCGGGCCGCTGATCCTGCCGCCATTCGTCGGTGCGCTCGGCGTGGCCCAGCTCTTCGGCCAGTACGGCGCGGTCAACAGCGCGCTGGTGGCGCTCGGCCTCGGCACTCCCGGCGCGGGCACCGACTGGCTCGGCGATCATCGTTTCGCCGCGGTGTGCGTGCTCGAAGCGCTGCACCTCTATCCGATCCTCTACCTCACCACCGCCGCCAGCCTGACGCGCCTGGACGCCTCGCTGCTGGAAGCGGCACAGCTCCTGGGCGCGAGTCCGTGGACGCGTTTCCGCCGCATCGTGCTGCCGCTCATCCGTCCTGGGCTGTTCGGCGGCGGCATCGTGGTATTCGTGTGGAGCTTCACTGAACTGGGGACGCCGCTGCTGCTCGGCTACGATCGCGTCACGCCGGTGCAGATCTTCCATGGACTGTCGGAGCTGGGTTCCAATCCGCTGCCATTCGCGCTGGTGGTGATCCTGCTGCTGGTGTCGGTGGCCTTGTACCTGCTCGCCCGCCTGGTGTTCCTGCGCCGCCACGACGCCCTCGCTGGCAAACACGCCGGGTTCTGGATGCCGGTGCCACTGCGCGGCTGGCGCGGTGCCGGCGCCGCTGCGCTGGTCGGGCTGATCGTCAGCCTCGCCCTCGCCCCACACGCCGCGGTGGTACTGATCGCGCTCTCTGGTTCATGGTACGGCACGGTGCTGCCGGAGCGTCTGACCCTGGATCACGTCAATGCGGCGTTGGCCCATCCGGCGGTGGTCCCTGGGGTGATCAACAGCCTGCTGTACGCCGGCGGCGCCACCGTGCTGGCGTTGGTGCTAGGCACCTTCATCGCGTGGGTCGGCACGCGCTGGCGTCCGCGCGGCTGGCAGGTACTCGACACGCTGGCGATGTTGCCGCTGGCGATCCCAGGCGTGATCCTGGCCTTCGGTTATCTGGTGATGGTGATGGGCATCCCATCGCTGCGGGCGCTGTTCGATCCGGTGCGCGATCCCACCGCGATCCTCATCATCGCCTACGCGGTGCGGCGCCTGCCGCACGTGGTGCGCGCCGGCGCCGCCGGCCTGGCGCAGGTGCCGCCGGTGTACGAGGAGGCGGCGGCCTCGCTCGGCGCCGGGCTCGGCCAGCGCCTGCGCCGCATCACGCTGCCGCTGATCGCCGGCAGCCTGGCGGCGGGCGCCCTGCTGACCTTCAGCTTCAGCATGCTCGAAGTCAGCGACTCGCTGATCCTCGCACAACGGCACGACGCCTTCCCGATCACCAAGGTGCTGTTCGAACTGGTGAGCATCCTCGGCCAGGGTCCCGCCATCGCCTGCGCCTTCGCGTTGTGGGCGATGCTGTTTCTCGCCAGCTGCCTGTGGCTGGCGTCAGCGCTGCTGGGCCGTGGCGTGTCGACGTTGTTCCGCACCTAGAAGGAACAGTGCGGGGTGCGAGGTGCGAGGTTGAAAGGCAGAGGCCGACGACGGTATCAGCGCGCGCTGGCCGGCCACACGTTCGGGCCCTTGGCGCCATAGAGGAACACGCGCCTGCTGTTGGCGGCGGCCTGCTCGGCGGCGAGCTTGGCTTCCAGTGCCGCAGCGGCGGCCGTGGCGGCAGCGGCAGCGGCAGCGGCCTCCTTGGCCACGAGGTCGGCGGCGGCCTGGTCGGAGGCTTCCTTCGCCGCGCGCTCGGCGGCGGCCTTGTCGGAAGCCTCCTTGGTGGCGCGGTCGGCGGCATCCTTGGCGGCGACCTCGGCAGCGGCCTTGTCGGCAGCATCCTTGTTGGCGGCGGCGGTCGCGGCCTTGCCGGCGG
>JANPIY010000558.1:0-6484 GCA_031425255.1 Planctomycetota bacterium | reverse complement strand
CCTGTGAATGCTGCCTTTCATGCCTTCGATCCCCTCTGCAACAACGAGTGTTGCTTATCTGGGGGTCCACCAAACCGGGGGAAGATCACCAGCTCTTCTCCGTGCGCTCCGTGAGCTCGGTGGTGAATATCGGCTGTCGATCGCCGTTGAAGAAGTTGCCTGGAAGCTCTCCGGTCAGCCCAGACGCGCCAGGACCTCGGCGGGGATACGCACCGGCCGGCCGTCGCGGCCGACGCTGGCGACGGTGACGTCGGCCTCGGCGCAGACCACCTCGCCGTTTTTCACGATGGTGCGGAACAGCACGCGGCTGGGGCCCGTGGCTTCGGCGGTGGTCTGACAGGTCGCGAGATCGTCGAAGCGCAGACTGCGGCGGTAGCGCACGTTCAGCTCGACCACCGGCATCATCACGCCCGCGGCTTCGAGGTCGCGGTAGCTGATGTCCAGGTGGCGCAGCAGTTCGATGCGGCATTCCTCGAACCAGGTGATGTAGGCGCCATGATTGGCGACGCCCATCTGGTCGCTCTCACCGTAGCGCACGCGGATGGTGTGGGTGCCAGCGGCCACGTGATCGCCTCAGCGGACGATGGGGTCCGGCGTCAGGCTCTGCGCCGTGGGCGCAGCCAGCGCCGCCGCCCCGCCACCCTTGGTCAACTGGTTCGGCCAGGCGATCAGCGCCAGCACGGCGATCGCCGCCGCGGCGAGCGACCAGCGCGCCAGCACCGGCATCGGCGCCAGCGCCGGCTCCTTGTTGGTCGCGGCCCACAAGGCGACGATCATGCGGAAGTAGTAGGCCGCGCCGACCACCGCCATGACCATGGCGAAGACCGCGATCATGACCTTGCCCTTGGAGACCAGGTCGGCGAAGACGAAGAACTTGCCGAGGAAGCCGACGGTCGGCGGGATGCCGGCGATCGAGATCAGGAAGATCGTCAGCATCAGGCCATAGAACGGCTGGGCGCGGCCCTGGCCGGCCAGGCCGTTGAGGTTGTCGCCCTGATCATCCTTGCCAGCGATGGCCGCGAACGCGCTCAGGGCACCGGCGGTCGCGATGGCGTAACCGACCAGGTAGAACCATAGGCTGCCGAGCTGCAGGGTCTCGCCCGCCGAGGGCAGGGCGAGCGCCAGCATCATGTAACCGGCATGGGCGATCGAGCTGTAGGCGACGATGCGGCGGGCACTGGTCTGCTTGAGGGCGCTGAAGTTGCCGAGCACCAGGCTGAGCAGGCCGAGGACCAGGAAGGCGAGGTTGAGCTTCTCCAGTTCCTTGACCCCGCCGGCGGTCAGCGTCACCGCGTCGCCGAGGTTGAGCACGCCACCCCCGTGGGTGCCGCTGGCCACCGCCGCGAGGTTGAGCCAGATCGCGCCCAGGGCCGCGAAACCGCCGACCTTGATCACCGCACCCATGAAGCCGGTGACGGCGACCGGTGCGCCGGTGTAGGCGTCCGGGGCCCAGAAGTGGAAGGGCACCACACCGACCTTGAAGAGCAGGCCGATGATCATCAGCACCTGGCCGAACTGCAGCAACGCGGCGTGCTGGCGATCGATCGCCGCATGGCCGAAGGCGGTGTAGCCGGTGGCGCCATAGGTCAGCGCCGAGCCATAGAGGAAGATCGCGCTGAAGACCGCGCCCATGACGAAGTACTTGAACAAGGCCTCGTTCGATTCCGGACGGGTACGGCGCATGCCGACCATGGCGTAGATCGACAAGGAGGCGAGTTCGATACCGATGAACAGCGCCAGGCTGTCGTTGGCCATGGTCATGATCATCGCACCGACGGTGGCGAAGAGCGTCAGGGCGTATGCTTCGCCACCGGGATATTCGTCACGGGCGAGAGTCTGCTGCAACCCGGCGATGGAACACAGCGCCGCGGCGATGATCGCTTCGCACAGCCACAAGCGGGCGTGATCCATCGCCAGGATGCCATGCAGGTGGCCGGTGCCGATCATCGCCTGGGCGACGCCGGCGAGGACCAGGAAGACGGCGGCGAGCCAGGGGATCAGCGCGTGCTTGGTGGTGCGCTGGAGGAACGGCTCGAAGCCCAGGGCCACGAGGGCCCCGATCAGCACCAGCGACAGCGGCAGCAGCAGCGGGAAGAGGTCGGCGGTGGGCATGGGTCAGGGGCTCACGGGAGTGGAGGCAGCGGGAGCGGGAGCAGCAGGAGCAGGAGCGACCGGCGCAGCAGGCACCGCCGCAGTGGGCGCGACCGCAGGAGGCGCGACCGCAGGAGGTACGACCGCAGGAGGTACGACCGTTGGCGGCACCGGCGCGGGGGCTGGCGTGTTGGGGATGGGCTTGGCCTGGACCGTGGCGGGTTTGCCTGGTCCCTGGGAAACCGGTGCCGGGGTCACGACGGGCTTGGCCGGCAGGACCGCGGGTGCGGGTGCTGCCGCCGGGATGACGGTAAGGGGTTTCGCCGCCGCGAGCTTCTTCTCGCTGAGGGCCGCGGCGGCTTCACGCGCTGGACGCGCGAGTTCGACCACCACCGGGATCGCCAGATCGTTGATCGGCCGCGGGTAGAAGCCGATGAAGAAGCTCGCCAGCAGCAGCGGCACCACCGCCATCACCTCGCCCGCGCCCAGATCGGGCAGGCGGTCGAGGCTGGGATGGCGTTTGCCATAGAGCCAGCGCTGCACCACCCGCAGCAGGTAGACCGCACCGAGGATCACCGAGATGCCGGCGATCAGCGCGACGGTGAAACCCAGTCCGAGGTAGGTGCCGAACAGCAGCATGAATTCACCGACGAAGTTCGCCGTCCCGGGCAGGGCGGCCGAGGCCAGCGCGGTGATGACGAACAGCACCGCGAAGATCGGCGCGCGACCGGCGAGTCCACCGAAGTCGTCGAGACCACGGCTGGAGCTGCGCGCTTCGAGATAGCCCACCAGCAGGAACAGCGCCGCGACCGACAGGCCGTGCGCCACCATCTGCACCGGCACGCCAGCGAGGGCGGCGGGGTGGAAGCTGAAGATGCCGACCATCACCAGGCTCAGGTGGCTGAGGCTGGAGAACGCGATCATGCGCTTGATGTCGTCCTGGGCCATGGCGACCAGCGCGCCACCGACCACGCCGATCAGGCCAAGGACCACGAACACCGGAGCGTACTCGGCGCTGAGCGTCGGGAACATCGGCAGGACGAAACGCAGGAAGCCATAGAGGCCGATCTTGGCCATCGCACCGGCGAGCAGCACCGCGCCACCGGCGGGGGTCTCGCTGTAGGTCTTGGCCTGCCATGAATGGAAGGGCACCAGCGGCACCTTGACCGCGAAGGCCAGCACGAAGGCGAAGAACAGCCACAGTTCACCCTGCGCGGTGAGCTGGACCGATTCGCGCAGGGCCGGCAGATCAGCGATGATGCGCGCCAGTTCGGTGGAACCGGTCTTCCACGCCAGCCACCAGATGGCGACCAGCATGAACACCGAGCCGAACATGGTGGAGAGGAAGAACCACAGCGAGGCGCTGCGGCGTTCGGCGCCGCCGAACAACGCGATCAGCACCACCATCGGGATGAGCATGGCCTCGAAGAACAGATAGAAGAGCACGAGGTCTTGCGCCAGCAGCGCGCCGATCATCAGCGCCTCCATGGTCAGCAGCGCGGTGGCGAACTCGCGCATGCGATCGCCGACCAGCCGGCGGCTGCCGAGGATCGCCACCGGCGTCAGCCAGGTGACCAGCTGGATCAGCCAGGCGCTCAGACCATCGCAGGCGAGGTGCACGTGCACCGTGGCATTGGTGCCCCACAGGGTGAACCACGGCAGGCTGACATCGAGCACCGGCATGCAGGTGATCAGCGGCAGCCCGAGCAGGGCGACCAGGATGGAAAGCAGCAGACCGACGCGGAAACTCGACTCACCATCCTTGCCCGAGGCGAAGACGGTGATGAGGGCGGCGACAATCGGCGCGATGAGCAGAGCGTAGAGGAGCATCGTGGCTATCCGCGGGCGATCAGAGGAGGAACTCGAGGAGCAGGAAGATCACCGCCACGCCGACGGCGGCGAGGCCGACGACCCAGGCGATGGGTCCCGACAGCAGCAGCAGCGAGACCAGACCGACGGCGCCGGCGGCGCTGAGGGCGAGCGAGCTGCGCAGCCGCGGGCGCTGGACGCTGGTATACCCATCGCCCAGGAAACGTGAGACGTCGGCGGTCAGGCCGACCAGGCCGGCGACCAGCGCGTCGACCACCCAGGCCATGATCCAGGCCACCACCTTGGTCGGCAGGATGACGGTGGCGAGGTACACGCGGTCGAAACCCCAGGTCCACCAGGCGGCGAATCCGACCAGGTCCTTCTCGCTGCTGTTGACGTGGCCGCGGCGCCAGATGAGGAACGCCACCACCACGCCCATCACAGCGGCGAGCAGGCCGGCGAACATCGGCAGGTGGCTGTGCGCGCCATGTGCGGCGCCGGCATGCGCGGTGGCGACGACCGGATGCATGGTCGCCTGCGCCAGGCCGACCACCGGCTTGAGGTAGCTCTGGAAGGCGTGGGTGCCGAGGTTGTAGGGTTCGAGCACCGGTGACCACAACACGCCGACCACCAGGCTGCCGAAGCCCAGGATGGTGATCGGGATGAGCATGGTCGCCGGCGATTCCTTGACGTGTCCCTTGACCTCGTCGCTGTGCCGCGCCGGGCTCCAGAAGGTCAGGTACATCACCCGCGTCATGTAGATCGCGGTCACCAGCGCGGTCAGCACCGCCACCACGAAGATGAACGGCGCGAAGCCGTGGCCGTCATAGAGGCGCTCCAGGATCAGATCCTTGGAGAAGAAGCCCGAGCCGCCCGGCAGGCCGATGATGGCGAACCAGCCGCAGAAGAACCACGCATAGGTGATCGGCATCAGCTTGGCCAGGCCACCCATGCGACGCATGTCCTGCTCGTGGTGCAGGCCATGGATGACCGAACCGGCGGCGAGGAACAGCGTGGCTTTGAAGAAGGCGTGGGTGAAGACGTGGAACAGCGCGACGTCGAAGGCGCCGACGCCACAGGCCATGAACATGAAGCCGAGCTGGCTGACGGTCGAGTAGGCCAACGCCTTCTTGATGTCGAGCTGGACCAGGCCGGCGATCGCGCCCCAGGCGGCCGTGATGCAGCCGACGATGAGCACCACGTCGAGCGGCGTGAGGCCGAAGAAGATCGGCGCACTGGCATGCACGAAGACGTCGGAGAGACGCGCCAGCAGGTAGACGCCGGAGGTCACCATGGTCGCGGCGTGGATCAACGCGGAGACCGGCGTCGGGCCGGCCATGGCATCCGGCAGCCAGGTCACCAGCGGGATCTGCGCGCTCTTGCCGGTGCAGCCGAGGAACAGCAGCAGGCAGGCGGCGCCGAGCAGACCGGCGGCACCGGCGATCAACCCACCGTGCGCGGGATTCTGGAACCAGTTGGCGATGTCGCGGTAGTGCAGGCTGCCCTGGCCGTTGCTGTCCATCACCAGGTACAGCGCGAAGGCGCCGAGCAGGAAGCCCAGGTCGCCGATGCGGTTGACGATGAAGGCCTTGCGCGCGGCGTCGTTGTATTCGTTGTTCTGGTGCCAGAAGCCGATCAGCAGGTAAGAGCACATGCCGACCCCCTCCCAGCCGAGGAAGGTGAGCGGCAGGCTGTCGCCGATCACCAGCATGATCATCGAGAACATGAAGAGATTGAGGTAGGCCATGAAACGGGCGAAGCCGCGGTCCTCCCACATGTAGCCGACCGAGTAGAGATGGATCAGCGTGCCGATGCCGGTGACGAACAGCAGCATCATGCTGGTGAGCCGGTCGAAGAGCAGGCCAGCGGTCAGGGTGAAGGAGAACCCGCCGGCATTGAAGGACATCCACTCCCACAGGTTCTGGGTCAGGGCATGGTTGAGATCGGGCGAGGCGATATTGCCGAGCTTGATCGCGGCGATCACCGTCAGCACGAAGGCCAGGCCGGGCATCAGCACCGCGATCAGCGAGACGAAGCCGCGGCTGGGTCCGCTCACGCTGCGCGCGCCACCCAGGCTGAGGGCGCCGTTCAGGATCGCGCCCAGCAAGGGCAGGAAGGGAATGAGCCAGAGCAGCTCGAACGTGACTTTCACCCGTCTACTCCTTCATGTCCGCGAAGGCATCGCTATCGAGCGACTCGCGGCCACGGACGATACAGATCACCATCGCGAGACCGACACAGGCCTCCGAAGCGGCGATGGCGATGATGAAGATCGGCGTCATCTGGCCGAACAGGGCCTCGCTGCCGGCGAAGCCGCGGCTGAAGCCGATGAAGCTGAGGTTGACGGCGTTGAGCATCAGCTCGATGCCCATCAGCAGCAGGAAGACGTTGCGCCTGGTCAGTGCGACGGCGAGGCCGAGGCAGAACAGCACCGCCGCCACCACCTGCACGTCGCCGAGAGCGATGTGGTTGATCATCAGTGCTGCCCTTTCTCGAGGCCTGTGCCGTGTCCTGGATCGTGCCCAGGTTCATCCTCGGGCCGGGTCGGTGGCGCGCTTTCGAGCGAACGCTTGGCCAGCACCAC
>JANPIY010000557.1:0-4419 GCA_031425255.1 Planctomycetota bacterium | reverse complement strand
TGGCCTATGGCCATGCCTCCGCTCCAAACGGTCCGTCTTCCTTGCCTCGCTCGACGATGGCTCGGGCTCGCTACGGGATTGGTTATGAAACCAGCTCTAACTGCTCAGGTGCGCGAGCCGCGCCAGCCAAGGGTTGCACCGACGCCGATGGCCACGATGCCACCGATCATCAGCCAGATCGAGCGGTCAGATGGTTCGCCAGTAAAGAATTTGGAGAATGAGGAGGCCACCGAATCGCTGGCTGCGATACCGAGGACCAACAAAACGATTCCGACGAGGAGGATCACGAGGCCAAGGGGATTACGCATGGAAGACTCCGATGAAAGGGTTGGTGGAAGAGACGGGAAGCGGTGACGGGTGACGAGTTATTCCGGTCATTCACCCAGCGTTGCGCTGAGCATCCAGGCGGTTTTATCATGTGCCCGGGCGCGGCCGATCAGGAGATCGGCGGAGGCCTCATCTTTGCCCTCCTGTGCCCCCGGCACGGCTTTCCGCGCACGTTCCGAGAGTCGGCGATGATCATCACGAAGCGCCCGTACGAGCGCATCATCGTCGCCCTTGGGGACTTCGCCGAGACTGCTGAGTTCGTTGAGCTGTCGTAGTGAGGAAGGGGCATCCTCGCCGAGCGCACGGACGCGCTCGGCGATATCATCCGCCGCCAGGAATAGCTCGGTGTATTGATCTTCGAAGGCGGCATGCAGCCGGAAAAAACCAGCCCCCCGAACATTCCAGTGCGCCCCGTGGGTTTTGACCGCGAGGGCATAGGTGTCGGCAAGGATCTGGGTCAGGTCCTTGATCACCGCCGAAGGGGCGGTGGCTGCGGTGGCGGAAGCTGGTGCGACGACAGATTTGGTCATGGATTATCCGTTCAAAGGTACGCAGGAGGAATGTGAAATCAGAAACGTCCGCCCAAGGTCAGCAGGACACCGAATCCCTGCGAGCGACGTTCATCGCTCACACTCACCTGATCACCGGCGTCATCGTAGTCGTAATCCGGATCGAAGCGTCCAACCAGATAGGGCACCTCGACGCCCAGAACTAGATCATTGCCAAGTGAGACGTAGGTACCGAGTTTGGCGCCGTACTCGACGTAGTGCGACCATTCATTTTCATTGGTGCTGGTCGATCCGTTGGAGGTGACGCTGTAGTAGGTCCGGCCATAACCCGCAAAAGGAGTGATCTCGAAGTGCCAGGCGGGGGTGAAGGCATAGCCATAACCCAGCAGCAGATTGATGCTCGGGCTGGTAGCACGAGCATCCTGGGATCCGTTATCCCAGCGGGCGTGATTGACGCCGAGGCCGATGCCGTAGACGAAGCCGCCACCGTCACCGAGATGGCCTCCGACGTACTGCACCTGGGCACGCCAGTGGTCGTCGGCATCGCGGCCATCTTCAGGGCCCGTCGTTTCGGAGATGATGTTGCCGCCGCTATCGCGCACCGTGGTGCTCGATGCGCCCTCGAAATCGGGCGAGAGGATACCCGCACTCACGCGCAGGTCGGACAGGTGCATGTCCGCGGCGACCAGAGGGGCGAATGATGCGGCCAAGAGGACGGCGAGGGAGGTGACGGGGCGCATGGAGATCCTTCAGGACGGTGGTGAGGGGTGAAAGCCGCAGGCGCGGCCGGTCGTCGGATGACGCTGAACCCAAGGCAAGCTGCGTGCCAAGCACTCTGAAGCGGTTTAAAGCGTTCATTGCACTGAATTCACGTGCTCTTCATGCAGAATGAACGGTTCATCACGGTAGGCGCCGTGCAGCCAGCACCGGAGCACACAGGCGATCCGTCGACCGCTCACAACTCGCATGCTGCGGAGGCGCGTTGTCGAGGGCGATGCTATCAGCCAGTTCGAGCCCTGCGGCGACGAAGGTCAAGCGGCTCAGAAGCACCAAGCGAGCGAGTCCCAGCTCTCTGGCTCGCCCTTCGCACTCCGCACCGCGCGCCGTCCAGCTGGTCAACTGCGACGTCACAGCGGCGCGCTGGCGTTGGGCACCGGATGCTTCACCCGCAGACTATCATTGAATTCACGGATGAAGTCCCGTTGCCAACGACCATTGATGAGGGCAACGACCACCATCCCCAACAGCGCTCCGCCGGTGGCGAGCGCCATGTCCTTCTGCGCATCCCAGACATCGCCCTGGGTACCCAGGTAGCTTTGCCCGACGTCCGCGGCGAAGACCATCGCAACACCCCATTCGAGCAGTTCATAGAGCAGGCTGCAGGCCATCATCAGATCGATCGGCAGGTAATAGCTCCAGAACCCCTTGGCTTCGGCGATGCGCAAGAAGACCTCCCGCGCCGGGTAGACCATCAGCAGGCCGAAGGCGAAGTGGACCAGGCGATCGAAATGGTTGCGCTCGAAGCCCAGGGTCTGGCTCAGACTGAAATCGGCGATGCCGACCATCGCGGCGGCGTTGGCCGCCCAACGTTCATACGGCACCAGCGAGTAGGTGTAGAACGCGCCGACGATGTGCAGGCACAAGAACAGCCAGATCAGCGTGTAGCTGAGATGGCTCAATGGAAAGCGCCGACGGGTCATCAGCAGCAGTCCGACGAAGACCACGGTCAAGATGTGTTCGAGCAGGAAATCCTGCGGGTGTTCAGGTCGCCAGCACCAGAGGGAGAACCACGCGATCAAGGCTGCAAACAACCAGGCCGGATAGGTGGTCGAACGGTACCAGGCCGGTGCCACGGGTGATCGGGTTTCCATCGGCGTCTGCTCCTTGCTGAGGTTGGCTGCCAACGGAGCGGGTGATGTGCCAAGGCTGGGCATGGCGGCGGCCTTGGGTTCGGCGCCAGGTGTCGGTGCATCAAGCGCCGTGTCATTGGCCTACAGCGCGAGCACACCCCTGGTCGCCAGCAACTGGCACGATCCATGCACACCGCAGCGCCAGCAGTCGACTGAAAAACCCCTTTCTTGGCGATGGAAGTTCATGCCCCGCTGCCGATCCTTCCGCCATCGCCACGCTGGACCCGAGAGCACTGAATGACCACCCTCCTGCACCACATCCTCATCATCGATGACAACCCGGGTGATGTTGAACTCGTGCGCATCGCGTGCGAGATGGCCGGCATCAAGGAGGGGGTCGAAAGCGTTCCGGATGGTATCGAAGCGATGCGCCGTCTCAGTGCGGCAGCCAAGGTGGGCGAGCTGCCGTCAATGGTGCTGCTCGACCTCAATATGCCGCGTGCCAACGGCTTCGAAGTGCTCGACTACATGAGTGTCCGCCATCTGGTCGATCAGGTGCCGGTGGTGGTGTTGACCACCTCGCGCCAGAACGAGGACCGTCGTCGCTGCTTGGCCCTGGGTGCGCGGGCGATGTACAGCAAACCGGAATCGATCCACGACCTCCACCGCATGGTCGAGAGCTGGCGGGTCTATCTACCCGTGGAGCAGCGCCCGCCTGCCGCTCTGCCGTGAATCCATAAGCACGGCTTCCCGATCCTCGGCTTGGTCACGCTGCACGCGCAGGTGGCCAGGACTGCATTCCGCACGGACACACACCCAGACGATTGACGTGATGCACGGGTCCACCGGCGGACTGCCAAGACCCCTACACGAGCTGCGACCGCGACGCCAAAGGATCCGCAACCGCCGTGACATGGCAGCGGGCGAGCGAGTACCATTTACGCTGCGTTGCTTCGTGGACGCCGCTGAAAGCCCGGACAGGCTCGCTCGGACATGGATCCTGGCCGCATCCTGACTCCTCGGCTGATCATCGCCCTGGCCATCGCAGGTGGGCTTGCTGCAGCCTGCATCCTGCTGGTGGGCGACGGCATCCAGGCGCGCGCGCTGGCGATCGCCGCGGTGTGCCTGGTGCTGTGGCTGAGCGAGGCGGTGCCGCCTTTCGTCCCGACGTTGGTGTTGCTGGCGACGGTACCGCTGCTGATCGACGACCCGGGTTACCGCCTGCCGCTGGTGATGGGGTGGATGGCCGATCCGGTATTGGTGCTGTTTTTCGGCGGCTTTGCCTTGGGTGTGGCGGGCGAACGTCACGGCATCGATGCCAGCATCACCAGCCTGGCGGTGCACTGGTCAGGTGGTCGCCGCCTGCGGCTGCTAGCCCTGGTGATGGCGACCACCGCGTGCCTCTCGATGTGGATGTCGAACACCGCCGCGGCGGCGATGATGCTGGTCGCGCTGCGTCCGATGATCAATGGCTGGGAACGTGGCGATCCCTTTCGCTCCGCGCTGCTGGTGGCTATCGCCATGGCGGCCAACCTGGGTGGCATGGCAACGCCCATCGGCAGTCCGGCCAATGCCATCGCCGTCGCTACCCTGGCCGACGTCCAGCCGATCAGCGTGATCGGCTGGATGTGGTTCGGCGTGCCCAGCATGGTGATCCTGCTCGTTATCGGCTTCCTCCTGCTGCGCCTGCGCTACGGCCTTGCCGCCTGCGCCAATACGATCCCGGTCGACGC
>JANPIY010000556.1:0-1678 GCA_031425255.1 Planctomycetota bacterium | reverse complement strand
GCCGAAACCGCGAGACCGTGGAAGATCACCCACGATCAGCTTCACCAGATCGCCACCAGCTCGTGATATGAGCGTGACGTGCCCATCTTGCGCGGCAGCCTCCAACAAGTCATGCGCGTGTTCGAAGTGGAGGTCCTGGCTTGCGACGGCCGCAGCCAACGTGCTCGCCTTGGGAAAATCCCCGGCAAGCAGCGCCTGGCGAAGGGCCTCGCTTTTCAGCAACGTCGTATCTAAATCGACGATGGTCGATCGGAAGCGCGCCGTCCATGTGCGGGGAACGGTCACCGTCATGTCAGGACCCAGCCGTCAGCAACGACTGCAGCTCAGGGACACTGCGAGCGACTCCGACCAACATCGTGTGCTGTTCCGCCACGGGTAACGGTACCCCATCGAGCTCGCCCCAGAGGCACAGGATGAACGGCACGTGAGCGGCAATGGATGCTTGCAGGTCCTTGCGGCTATCGCCCACATGCACCACGCGCTTCCCGCCGTTCCGCGAGGCGACGGAGCGGACGGCCGTCGTCAGCGCCGTCGGATTGGGCTTCCGTGCAGGGGCGACGATGTCGTCGATGGGGAGTTCCAGCTGCCTCACCACCTGGGTCGCATAATCGTGCCACGAATTCGTCAGGAGCGTCACATGCGCGCCATGGTGCTTGAGCACCTGTAGGAGCTCGGGGATGCCGGCGAACGCACGCATGGTTGCGATTCGTGCGTGTAGCGCCGGGCGCAGGTGTGAGTTCCGCGCGGCGATCTCACGGTCCGGCTTGAGGAAGCGTGAATCCGCGAGCGTCTCATCCAGATCGAAGACGTAGTGGTCGAAGTGATTCTGTCCCATGCGATGTCATGAGGAGGTCGGAACGTACTGGGGCTACGCCTGCGCCAGACCGGCCTCACTCTCCTTGCGGGGAGGATACCCGAGACACTGCGACATTGCACGCAGGTCTTGAGCGGATGTGATAGCCGTGGCTGACTTGCCGACTGGTTTTGCGTGCTTTTCTTTGCCTGCCATCGCCTTTCCAGAAATTAACACCTCAGATCCTTCTGATAGCGAGGGGTTGGACTTGAAGCGGAATGCGTAAATGCCGCGTCCTTGCTCTGCCGCAGCCCGCATGGCATGCATCGTTCCAGATTCTTTTCCGCACTGCATGGCGATCACAACCCGAGAAAATGCCGCCTGGAGACGATCGCGTTCCACAAATTGACTGGGAGCGGCAAAGGGCGGGTCCTGCGGCAGGTATTCAGACACCAGCGCCCCATCCGCCCGTAGGATCTCATCTGCCTCTCGGCGGTGCTTCGCTGGATAGATGCTCCGGAGATCCTTGCCCATGAAGGCGACCGTTTTGAGGCCTTTTCGCAGCGCTGCCCGATGTCCAGCCACATCGATGCCTTCGGCCAGGCCAGAGACCACGACGCTGCGTGGACAGGCAACCGCAAGCAGGTCGACGAGCCAATCGGTGACCTTGACACCCTCCTCAGTGGCATGGCGTGTTCCGATGAGGGCAACCCCGAACCATTGATCCAAAACGCCACCACGCATGATCAAGTCTGTGTTACCTTTGATCGTGAGGAAAAAGGGCGCATCGGGGATCTCTTCCGCCATCGCTGGAAAATGATCTCGATCCAGGACCGATAGGATTCGCGCACCAATGCGTTCGCACTCGCTCAGAGCGAAATCGGC
>JANPIY010000555.1:0-2912 GCA_031425255.1 Planctomycetota bacterium | reverse complement strand
GATCGGCCGAACCGACTTCCCGTACGGCGACCACGCGGCCTTGCTCGACGCGATTCACACCAAGCTTCTGCCCCTGGGTGACGACATGCAGTTCCTATGCGGCCATGGTCCAGGCAGCGACTTCGGCACGGAGCGGCGGACCAACCCATTCCTTCAGGGTTAGCCATCGTGAACCATTTGCACCTCCTGGAGTTATAGGAATCCCGGCCCCGTTGGGGCCTGCCGTTTCCGAAGGAGCCACATGGATGTCGATCTGTTCCGAGCCACCTCACCCGGCCTGGCGGATGGATCGTTGGGCCTGTCGTTCGGCGGGGGATGAAGAGGCGCGTTAGCGGCAACGCCGCAACTTCCCTCCTTCCCTTTGTCAGACAGGATTTTTCCATGGCCATGGACGGCACCATTTTTGGCGCAAAGCCGAACTCTGCTCTTCCCATCATTTGCCTGGCGCATCTGCGCTGGAACTCGGTGTTCCAGCGGCCGCAGCAGCTGATGTCCCGTTTTGCCCGTGAGCGGGAAGTCTGGTTCTTCGAGGAGGCTGTGCAGCACCCCACGGCCGAACTGCGCATGGCGCCATGCCCGGTTTCCGGCGTGACCGTCGTCACCCCTGCATTGCCCGACCCCTCCGACAGCCAGGCGCTGGCGGCCCTGCTCGATGAGCTGCTGAGCCTGACCGGCCCGGCCATCGGCTGGTACTATACGCCGATGGCGTTGCGTTTCAGCGCGCACGTGGCCTGGACCACGGTGGTTTTCGACGTGATGGACGAACTCTCAGCCTTCCGCTTTGCGCCTGCTGAACTTGTCGCCTTGGAAGCCGCGCTGATGCGCCGCGCCGACGTGGTCTTCACCGGTGGCACGAGCCTCTATGAGGCGCGTCGCGACAGGCACCACAATGTCCATTGCTTCCCCAGCGGCGTGGACCTCCCGCATTTCTCGACGGCGCGGGGTGTGCTCCCGGAACCCGTTGACCAGGCCGGTCTGGGCAGGCCGTTGCTGGGGTATTTCGGCGTCATCGATGAACGTCTGGATATGGCGCTGTTGGCCCAGATGGCTGCGCTGCGGCCGCATTGGCACTTCGCGATGATCGGGCCTGTCGCGAAGCTGGCGCCGGAGGAGCTGCCGCAGGCGGCCAACATTCATTGGCTGGGCGCGCGCGACTATCGCGATCTGCCCGCCTACCTCTCGCATTGGGATGTGGCCCTGATGCCGTTCGCCCTGAACGAGGCCACCCGCTTCATCAGCCCGACCAAGGCGCCTGAGTACCTGGCCGGCGGGCGCCGCGTGGTCTCGACCCCGATCGCCGATGTGGTCAGCCGCTTCGAGGGTATGGAAGCCGTGGCCGTGGCCGCCGATGCGGATGGCTTCGTCCGCGCCGCCGAGGTGCATATGGCACGGACCGATGTCTCTGACTTCGTGGCCGTGGATGACCTGTTGGCCACCATGTCGTGGGACGGCATCCAGGCCAGCATGGCGGCGCTGATGCATCCGGTCGGGCACATGGCACCGGCCATCCGCACCGTCCCGGCCGCCATTGCCGACTACCTGGTGGTCGGCGCCGGCTTCGCGGGTGCCGTCGCAGCCGAGCAGCTGGCTTCGCAAGGCCATAAGGTGCTGGTGGTGGACCGGCGGCCGCATATCGCGGGCAACGCCTTCGATGAGTACGACGCCGCGGGCATCCTGATCCACCGCTACGGCCCGCACATCTTCCACACCAACAGCGACGAGGTGCTGAACTACCTCTCCCGCTTCACCGACTGGCATCCGTACGAGCATCGCGTGCTGGCTCGGGTTCCGTCCGGCCTGGTGCCCATGCCGATCAACCGCACGACCGTGAACACGGTGTTCGGCCAGGATCTCCGCTCTGAGGCCGAGGCCGAGGCATTCTTCGCCAGCCTGGCCGAACCGGTGGCCAACATCGCTTCCGCCCGCGACTTCGTGGTCAACGCAGTGGGAACGCGGCTCTACGACATGTTTTTCCATGGCTACACGTTGAAGCAGTGGGGCGTGTCGCCGGCCGAGTTGGACAAGTCCGTCACCGCCCGGGTGCCGACCCGCATGTCGGATGATGACCGCTACTTCCTCGACAAGCACCAGGTGATGCCCAAGCGCGGTTACACGGCCATGTTCGAGAACATGCTGGACCACGCGAACATCACCGTGCTGACCGATACTGACTTCAACAGCATCCCGGGCGGCCGTTATCGCCAAATGATCTACACCGGCCCGATCGACGCCTTCTACGGCGAGCGCTTCGGCCCGCTGCCCTATCGCTCGCTGCGCTTCGAGCATGAGACGATCGACGCGGAATACGTGCAGCCGGTCGGCACCATCAATTTTCCGACCTTGGATACGCCGTATACGCGGTGCTCGGAGTTCAAGCACATGACCGGGCAGACGCACGCGCGGACGAGCCTTTGCCGTGAGACATCGTCTGCCGAGGGCGAGCCGTACTATCCCGTGCCCAACCCGGCGAACCAGCTTCTGTTCAAGCGCTATCAGGCGCTGGCGGATGCAGAGCGCAACGTTACTTTCATGGGTCGCCTGGGCAGCTACCGCTACATGAACATGGACCAGGTGGTGGCGCAGTCACTTGCCACCGTGCGTCGGCTGGTGGCCGCCGGCCGCGAGAGCGCGGCGGCCTGATAGCGTGTTCCGCAGTTTTGGCTGGGGCGGCTACGAAGCCGCGTCTCACCTGCGTGCGGATGGCGTGCGGGTCGATGCTCTGGAGTCCAGCGGTCACGAACGTTGGGCGAGGCTGGACCACGCCATCCTCGGTGGGCTCGGTGTACGGACGGTGCGCGAGGCGTTGCGCTGGCATCTGATCGGCGAACGCCCGCGTGACTGGCGCTCGGCCCGGGCGCAGATAGACGCGGCGTGCGAAGCCGATATCGAGGTGATCTGGGACATCTGCCATT
>JANPIY010000554.1:0-4792 GCA_031425255.1 Planctomycetota bacterium | reverse complement strand
CAGGCGAATCACTGACGGTGCCCTGTTCGCTGAGGGTTTCCTGCGGATCGTCGTGTTTGCGTACGGAGGGCTGTCCAGCGACGCCGCGTTCGTAATGACCATGCACACCGTCGACACGGATCGCCTCCACTACCATCGGCTGAGTGAACACCCGCCACACTGCGACCGTGGCATCGACCTCGCGCACCGTCAGGTCGATCAGCCCGGCGGGATGGTCCTTCCGTGAGATGGTCAGGCCCCGTGCATGGAATGATCCACTGAAGAGATTGCCTTCGATGCGCTCAGCAGTGATGACGATGCCGCTGCGCAGCTGCTGGCGCTGCAACAGCCAGCGCGCGAGATCGTCGATGAACCACTGATTGATCACCAGCAAGGTGACGATCACCGAGGCGGTCAGGGTGGATGAGGCGATCAGCAACCGCCGCGCCCAACGCATGCGCGGAGGGGGCTGTGCAGGTGGAACCGACGCCGCCTGCCGGCGGTCATGAGTGGAGAGTGGGGGAGCGACCGTCGAGCGAGCCGACGCAGGGGCTTTCGTCACACCGTTGATCACCAGCATGACCGCATCGAGTGCGGCGCAGAATAGCGACGACACCGTCCCGCCGACCATGGTCGCGAAAGCACCCAGCAGGGGGCCCACCAGCGCGCCGAACGCGTCGATGAGGACCAGGATCATTGCTTCCATGCCAGTGCTCCCTGGACCCTACGAAAAACCCCTGGCCGGATGACCAAGGGTCGCATGACGCTCGCGAAGGGATGGACCTTACTTGGCGACGGGCGCGGCAGCAGCGGGAGTCGCGGCGGCCGGGGCAACCACCTGCGGCGGGTAGGCCAGGGCGATGTCGCCGAGCTTCTTGTCGCCGGACTGGAGGTTCGAGACCGTCACCACCCAGTCGTAGTCCTTGCGTGGGACCTGGAAGTTCCAGCGCAGGTCGATCACGGCGGTGATGCCGGCGGGGATCTCGAGGTTGTTGGAGCCGCCGGTCGGACCATCGGCGGGACGGTAGCCGGTCCAGGGGTTCCAGCTGCCGCCGCCCTTGCGGTCGGCGATGAAGGTCTGTCCTTCGACCGTGGCGCGGAAACCGGGCAGGCTCATGCCGTCGCCGTTCTTCACCAGGACAGTCTCCTTGCCGGTGTTGGTCAGCGAGAGCTTGACGATCAGGTAGCGGTCCGACTGCTTGTAGTAGGTGATGCTGGCCTTCACCCCGCCGTCATTGGTCGCGGTCGGCGCCGACTCCAGGGGCAGGGTCTGCTCGGTCTTGCGGCCCGAGCCGCCACCGCAGGCGGAGAAAGCGAGGAAGATGATGGCAGTGAACGCGAGGGTGAGATTGCGCATGAGGCACTCCTGGATGATGGGCCGATTTCTAACGATCCCGCCACGGCTGTGCAACCGCGCGACCGCTGGTCGGCGGCTGGTGCGGCAGCGCGGGTCCCATAGGCTGCGCGACCCTCGTGGAACGCCCCATGCCCCTGCCCCGTCTCGCCCCCAGCTCCCATCTCGATCAGGTCCGTTATGAGATCCGCGGTCCCCTGGCTCGGCGCGCCCTCGAGCTGGAGAAGTCCGGGCACGAGATCATCAAGCTGAACATCGGCAATCCGGGGGCCTTCGGCTTCCGCATGCCGGAGTCGATGCGCGCCGCGATCGTCGAGAACCTGCACCAGGCCGATCCGTACAGCCATCAGAAGGGCATCTTCCAGGCGCGCGAAGCGGTGGTGATGCAGCAGCAGAGTCGCGGCGTGATGAACGTCACCGCTGAGGACGTCTATATCGGCAACGGCGTCAGCGAGCTGATCCTGCTGGCCATGCGCGCCCTGCTGAACGATGGCGACGAAGTGCTGGTGCCCACGCCGGATTATCCGCTGTGGACCGCCTCGGTGACGCTCAACGGCGGCAAGGCGGTGCACTATCCGTGCCCGCCGGAACAGGGTTTCCTGCCCGACCTCGGCGAGCTGCGCAAACGCATCACCGCGCGCACGCGTGCGCTGGTCATCATCACGCCGAACAATCCCACCGGTGCGGTCTACCCGCGCGCGCTGCTGGAGCAGATGGTCGCCCTGGCCGAGGAGCACGGCCTGGTGGTATTCAGCGACGAGATCTACGACCAGATCACCTACGATGGCGCGGTGCACGTGCCGCTGGCGACGCTGGTGACCAAGACCCTCTGCGCGACCTTCGGTGGCCTGAGCAAGGTCTACCGTGCCTGCGGTCTGCGCGTCGGCTGGTTGTCGTTCGCCGGTGAAAAGAACCACGCCAAGGACTACTTCCTGGCGCTCGACCTGATGGCCAGCCTGCGCCTGTGTCCCAACGTCCCAGGGCAGTACGCGGTGCAGACGGCGCTGGGCGGATACCAGTCGATCTACGATCTGACCAAGCCCGGTGGCAGGCTCTACCAGACCCGCCAGGCGGTGATCGACGGCGTGCAGCGCAGCAAGCACCTGTCGGTGGTCGCCCCGCAGGGCGCGATGTATGCGTTCGTGAAGGCCGCCGTACCGGGCTTCAACGACCAGAAGTTCGCCCTCGACCTGCTCGAACGTCAGCACGTGCTGGTCGCCCCTGGGACCAGTTTCAATGTCCCTTATCAGGACCATTTCCGCATCACGCTGCTGCCGGATGAGAAGACCATGACCGAGGTCCTGGCGCGCATCGAGGCCCTGCTCGATGGCTACGCGGCGGGCAAGGCAGCCGGTTAGGCTCACACCGCGAGCGTCAGCGAGCCTGATGCAGCTTGGACTGGATCAGCCATTCGACGAAGCGTTCGGGCCAAGCGCCGGCGGCGCTGTGGTCAGCGGGTTTGACGCCGAAGCCGTGGCCGACGTTGGCGTACATGATCAGTTCGGCGGGCACGCCGGCGCGTTTGAAGCGCAGGTAGACCTCGGCCAGGCCTTCGCTGATGTCCTGGCGGTCGTGCCAGCCGGCGCACAGGAAACCCGGGGGCGCGCCTTTCACCGGTTGGATGTCACCGGAACGGCCGGGATAGATCAGCGCCTGGTAGGCCGGGCGGGCGTCACCGCGATCGACGGGATCGGCGGCGTCGGCCGGCCCCGGTCCGGGTTTCATGCTGATCTGCGCCACCAGTTCTCCGCCGGCGGAAAAACCCAGTGCGCCGACTCTGAGGGGATCGATCTTCCATTCGGCGGCGCGGGCGCGGATCAGACGCATGGCACGCTGGGTGTCAGGCACCGCATGATCCATGATGGTGTAGGTCGAGCCCTCCTCACGCGCCAGTCGGTGCTTGAGCATGAATACTGCGATGCCATGGCGGTTGAGGCGCTCGGCGACGTTCACACCTTCGTGGCCGACGCACAGCTTGCTGTGGCCGCCACCGGGAATGACCAGCACGGCGCTGCCGGTGGCCAGGTCTGGAGCCGGCAGGAACACCGTGATCGACGGCTGGTGCACCGACACCACGTTGCCCTTCTCGATGCGCTCCGGCGCGGTCTTGCCCTCAGACCCTGGGGCGCCGCCCGGCCACAGGACGATCACCTCGGCGCCGGGCAGCAGGGCGACCATGGTCGTGAGGACGGTGAAGAGCAGGACGTGACGCATCAGTATCTCCGCAGGAGTGGAGATACCGCAGATCGCAGACGATGTTCACCCCGGGGAAGTCCCCAGGAGTGTCGACGCGTCACCCACCGCCGTCCTCAGCGCGCGCGCACCGACCAGCCCACCGGCTGTGCTGCCACCGTCACCACCGGCAGCATCAGGCGCGATCCTGGGATCGGCCGTTCCTGGACGCCATCCGGCAATTGCCAGCCGACTGCGAGGTGGTCGCCGCCGCCGCCCTCCTTGTGCAGGGCCTCGATGTAATAGCGGTTGCCAGCGATGAGCGGAATCGCCGCCGACTGCTGAGCCGGGTACTTCCCCCACTGGCGGCTGGTGGTCCAGCCCGGTACCGAAGCGATCAGCCTCTTGGATGCCACGGTTTCATCGCTTGAGAGCCACAGCTGGCAGTTGTCATCGCCAGCGATCCAGAACACGTAGGTTCCTGTCGAGGGGGCGAGGACGAAACCGCTCATGCGGGTGCCGTAATTATCGGCCCAGTTGAGCGGCGCTTCGAACAGCGTCGCCATGCTGCTGCCCGACGGTGTCATGGGGTAGCCGGCACCGCCGGTGAGATTCACCACGGCGGTGCCACCGATGCCCGTCCACCATTCGCGCCGGATCAGGCCGGTCAGGTCGGGGTTGATCACCGAGACCGTGCGCACTGCGGTGGTGACGAGCTGGTCGTCATTGTCGCGCGCGCGTGCGGCGTAGCCCGAGATGCCGGTGGCGACCGGCGAGTGGGTGAAGGTCCAGGGCGGAGCGCTGAGGGTGGCGACCACCGTGCCACCGTGCAGGAACTCGACCGACACGATGACGCCATCGGCATCGCTGGCGGTGGCGCTGAGGGAGATCGCCGCCGGAGCGGTGAACTGCGCGTTCGCTACGGGAGCGGTCAAGGCCACCTGCGGTGGTTGGAAGAGGTTTACTGGATAAGCCTTCAGACGGCTTCCCGGGATCGGGCGCTCCTGGACACCGCTCGGAAGCTGCCAACCGACCGCGAGGCTGTCGCCGCCGCCGGCCTCTTTCTGCAAGGCCTCAATGTAGTACTCGGTACCCGCGGTCAGGGTGATGAGCGCGGATTGCTGCTGTGCGTACTTGCCCCAGTCGCGACTGGGGGTCCAGCCCGGCACCGAGGCGATCAACACCTTGGCCACCGGCGACTGGCTGGTGCTGAGGAAGAGCTGGCAATTGTCGTCTCCGGAGATCCAGAAGCGGTAGGACCCCGTCTCCGGCGCCACCACGTAACCG
>JANPIY010000553.1:0-20657 GCA_031425255.1 Planctomycetota bacterium | reverse complement strand
CACGTCCACAACAGCGCCTGACGGATGATGTCGCGCGCGTCGGTCGGAATGGCCATCGCTTCGAGGCGCCGTCGCATCACTGCTTCGCGGTAGCCGACGGCCACCACCTGTTCGCGTTCAAGCGCCAGTAGCAGCAGGCGCAGGATCTCCTGCTCGGGGTGGCCGGCGTAACGCTGGCGCCAGTGCGCCAGCGTCTCCACCAATTCGTCGTACACACCGCCCATGTCGTGGATTCCCGTCGCCGCCCATGGTGCAGCTCTGGTGCGGTCGGCAATGGCACGGATGGATGGCCGGCGTGGCCGAGCGATCAGGTCGAGGCCTGCCGCGCACCGTGATGCAGCGCCAGGTCGGCGAACTGGCGGCCGCGGTCCTCGAACCCATTGAACATGTCGAATGAGGCGCACGCCGGACTCAGCAGCACCGTGCCGCCGCGACCCAGCAAGGCGACCGCACGCTGGACGGCATCGCTCAAGGATTCCGCGCGGTGCGCGATCACGCCCCAGGCGCCCAGCGCGCGGCCGATCACCGGCGCGGTCTGGCCGATCACCACCACCTGAGCACCGCGGGCTGCCACGGCCGCTGCGAGCAGGCCGTAATCGGCGCCCTTGTCCGAACCGCCGAGGATGATGGCCAACGGGCCGGCGATCGCCGCCAGACCAGCCATTGCCGCCTCGGGCGTCGTAGCGATGGAGTCATTCACGAAACGTACGCCGAGCGCGGCATGGACCAGTTCGAGTCGATGCGGCAGGCCGCGTACGCCGCGCAGGCGCGCCGCCGCCTGCGACGGCGAGAGGCCATGATGGACGGCGACCGTCAACGCCAGGCAGGCGTTGTGCGCATTGTGATCACCCAGCAGCGAGAGATCGCCACGCGTCGCGAAACGCTCGCCGGAGGGGCCACAAAAGATCCCGTCGCGATAACGCACCAGCGGCAGCAGACGGACGTCGCTGCCCAGCAGAGGCTGGACCTCGGGACTGGGGGCGCAGACCTCACCCCAGGAGGCCAGGCGCAGTTTGCAGGCGTGGTAATGGGCTTCGTCCGGATGCCAGTCGAGGTGGTCCCGCGCCAGGCTGGTGAGTACGGTGGAATCGAAACGTGGTGGCGACGCGGCGAGGTAATGGAGCTGGAAGCTCGATAGCTCGCACACCACCGGCACCTCCGGACCCAGGCGGGCGAGGACGTCGAGCAGCGGTTCGTTGCTGTTGCCACCGACGGTCCACCGCAGCAGCGCCCCGATCAGATGCGCAGTGGTGCTTTTGCCCTTGGTGCCGCTGACCGCGATGCGCGGCCCGCGATGGGTGGCGAAGAACAATCCTTCCGGGGGCAGCACCGGCGGATGACGTTCGGGCCAGGCCCTGGGCGGAATCGCGGGCGAGGCGACGATCAGATCGCTGCCGGCGAATACCGGATGGCTGGCATCGCCCAGGTGCCACGCCCACCCTTGGCGCAGAGCCTCGGCTCCACCGGCACCGAGGGCTTCCGGCGTTTTCTTCTCCAGCACCGCCACCTGTGCACCATGCGCGGCGCAGAAACGCGCCGCCGCCAGGCCACCACCATGATGACCGAAACCCCAGATCAGGACGCGGCGATCCCGCAGCTCCATGTCAGCGGACCTCCCCGGGCGCGGGTTGCGGAAGTGGTGCCCCAGGACCCACCGGCGAGCCGGCGGGTGGTGCCGGCATCAACGCCGGCGGGGGAACGAACGGAGTCGTGAACAGTTCCTGGATGATCTGTCCGCTGCTGCCGGGAATGGAGATGCCCAGCAACGCTGCGCTGGTCACCGCCACGTCGATCTGCGAGCGATGCACCTCGCTGACGATTCCACGTTTGAAGTCCGGCCCCATCGCCAGCAGTTCGATCTTGCGGCAACCGGCGCAGTCGTCGCCATGGCTGACGAAGCCATCCTTGTGGCCATCGAGATGGCGACCGTGGTCGTTGGTGATGAACAACGTGGTGCCATCGCGCATCTGCGGATCGGCTTGCAGGTGCTCCCATAAGGCGCCGGCGTACCCATCGGTGATGCGGATGTTGGCAAGGTAGCCTTCCCAATTCTTTCCGTGGCCCGAACTGTCGGGCTCCCTGAGGTTGATCAGCATGAAACGGGGATGGTGTTCACTGATCACCGCCAGGGCACGTTCCATGGTGGTCTGGTCATCACGGTAGCCGGAGCCCACCCCACCCCCGCCTTTACCGCAATCGGACGAGCACACGTGCTGGTGGTGCCACGAGGGCGCGGTGCTGTCGGTGAGGATCTGCAGCTTGTCCTTGCTCGCGACGATCCATGCAGCGTTGGCGGAGGCGCCGCTGGCGAGCAGACGTTGACTGAGCGTCGGGTTGCGCGGCAATTCAAGTCCGCTGTTGTTGATCTCCTGATGGAAGCCGGTCACCAGGGCGCTGTGGCCGGCATTGGTATAGGTCGGCCCGTCGTTGGCCATGTCGCTGAACCACACCCCTTGCGGGGCCAGGGTGGTGGCCCGCACCGGGATGAGATCGCGCCCTGCACGCCCCCAGGTTTCGCTCCAGCGCGGGCCATCGATCACCAGGATCACCACATGCCGGGTCTTGAACGGCGTCGGCGTGGCGCCCTCCACGGCCGCCAGCGCGCCGTGGTGCAGCAAGCCGGTCAGCACCACCAGGAGGAAGCGCTGTAGGCGATCCCGGTACACGCTCATAACCACCGTTGCTTGCGGAAATACCACATCGTCAGCCCGACCGACATCACCATCAACCCGAGCGCGAAGGGATATCCCCAGGCCCATTTGAGTTCGGGCATGATATCGAAGTTCATGCCGTAGATGCTCGCCACCAGGGTTGGCGGCAGAAATATGACAGCGGCGATCGAGAACAGTTTGATGATGCGGTTCTGCTCGATGTTGATCAGGCCGAGGGTGGCATCGAGGAGGAACTGGATCTTGCCCGAGGTGTAGCTGGCATGATCCGACAGCGACTGCACGTCGCGCGCGACCGCGTGCATGCGCGAACGGCCCTCGGCACACAGTGCCTCGACCGCCGCCTGTTCGGCGAAGATGATCATGCGGCTCTTGTCGACCAGGCTTTCCCGCACCTTGCCGGCAATGTTGCCGCAGCGTCCGATCTTGATCAGCGATCGCTGCAGATCGATCTCGCGGCCGGCCTGGCGCATGCGGAAGATCTGCTGCGAGATGTTTTCGAGTTCCAGGCTGACCAGTTCGAGCAGGTCGGCGAGGCGTTCGACGGTGGTCTCGAGCAGGTTGATGAAGGTCAGGTCGGCGTTGTGCGCACCGCATTTGGCGGCCCGGCTGGCGAAGACGCGGAAGGACCACGGCTCGGCGTAGCGCAGGGTGACCAGCACCTTGGGCGTGAGGATGAAGGTGACCGCGGTGGTTTCCGGCGACTCGGTCTCGGTCTTGATCAGCATCGTCGAGGTCATGTAGACCGCCTGGCCCTCGCGGTACAGACGGCTCGATGCTTCGATCTCCTGCATCTCGGCGCGGGTCGGCATCTCGATGCCGAGGCGCGACTCCAACATCGTTTCCTCTTCACGGGTGATGTCGACGGCGTCGATCCACACCGCCTCGGTCGGCAGATGGTCGACGCCGATATCGACCCGCTGCAGGCCCTTTTCAGACGGCATCCATGCGGTGATCATGCGTCGGCTCGAAGTCCTGGGCGGTATGCGGTGATCGGGGTATGCTGCGCAGCGAACGTCAGGAGTGCAAGAGCAGGCTGCGGCGATTCACTGAAAAGGAGCTGCTGGCATCGGGACGCTTGGACCCGCCACGGTATGCGAGCGAGGTGTTCCGAGAGTCGGACATCGCACGCTGCTGGCAGGCCCCGGCGGTGATCGCGTGGGGCCGGCATCGGAGCGGTGCGCCCGGGAGGTCACGGCCACTCCATTCCTCAAAAGTGTGGACGATGGTGCCTGGTGCCGGGGACCTGTGGACACACCCGTCGAGGCACCCTCTGCGGCGGGCTTGCAACCATCTCTCAGCGCTTCGACAGTGCGCGCGATGAGTGCGACCTTCGGCTGTCCGCATTGCGGCGCTTCCTATCCCCGTAAGCCAGTATTGGTTGGCCGCGCGGTCCGCTGTACGACCTGCAAGAACGCCTTCCGCCTGCGCGAGGATGGGATCGCCGACAAGGTCGAGATGGACCCGGCTCCGGCGGCCGCAGTGGTGGCGGTGCCCGCGGCCAGGACCCTGCCTGCCCAGCCGGCGCCCGCAACCTACCCCACCCCCGCCCCGCTGCCCAAGCCGGAGGCGCCGGCCAAGCCCAGTGCGCCGAAACAGCCGTCGACCGGCTGGGGTCTCAATCTCGAGGTCGAGGAGCCGGTGGTGCAGGGGGCCCCCGCACCCAAGGCGGCAGCCCTGGCCACGCCACCGCCGGCGCCGCCCAAGGACATGCCCGCGACGCGCAAGTCGGAGCGCATGACGGCGCAGCAGATGGACGCCCGGCGCGCGATGTCGGCGACCCTCGCGTCGTCGATGTCGGAGGCTTTGAAGAGCGAAGCGGTCAAGCGCGAGGTCCAGGGCGAGAAGGTCAAGGCCAAGGTCGAGGGTCGCGTCGGCAAGATCGGCCCCGCCGTGCTCACCGGCCAAGGGGTCGAGGAGGCCCGCAGCAGCCGTCTGATGCTGCTGGGCTTCCTGCTGTTCCTGGGACTTGGCGCCGGGGTGTATTGGCTGTTGTTCGCCCACTCCCCGGAACGTGCCGCTCTGGAAGCCTATGCTGGCGAGGTGGAATCCGCCCGCATCCGTGCTGGCGAACGGGTCCAGGCCATCCAGGAGCGCGCCTGGCTGGTCGGCCTGCCGCCGGCGAATGTCGGCGTCCCGCCGCTGGTCGACCTGCGCGATGCGCGCATCGGCTCCCCCCGCACCATCAATCTGATCCCCGCCAAGGAGCTCTTCGCTTCACTGAATGGCCTGGTGGTGGTGGAACCGGGACCGGTATGGGTTCCGGCCGACCGGCTGGTTGCCATCGACGACCTGCGGCGTCCCGATCAGAAGCCCGAGGCTTTCGTCGCCGCAGTGGTGAAGAAGGAGAAGCGGGCCATCAGTCATCCCGCTGTGCTGGAGGCCCTGGTGAAGACCGGCATGAGCAAGGAGGACGCGGACATCGTCGACCTCTTCCTGCGCGGCCGCACCGATCCGAGCGGTGGCAATGCCATCGCGAAGCGTTGGTTCGCCGGCGAGGTTCCCACCAACCTGCAGATCAGCCGCTTCTTCGGCAGCCGCGGCCTGATGCTGCTCAGCCGGGGCCAGAGTTTCAAGACCGCCGAGGTCGAATACGACGGACAGCTGGTCCGCTTCAATGGCGAAGGCTGGCCAGCGCAGTGGAAGGTGCTGACCATCACGACGAAACTGCGCCAGCGATTCTGAGTCGGCGACGACCACGCCCCCTGCGGGCGTGGCCGCGGCCGCAGGTCATCCCTTCGCCGCCTGCGCCGTCGGTCCAGTGATCGCGCCAGCGAGCAATTCCTGCACGCGTTTGGCGAAACCGGCGGCGTCGTCGAGCTTGGCGCCTTCGGCCAACAGAGCCTGATCGCGCAGGACGGCGATGTAACCGCCGAGCCTGGCATTGCCGGCGTCGTTGCTGTGCAGGGCCTGCAGGCGCTCGACCAGCGGATGGTTGGCATTGAGTTCGAGCGCGCGCTTGCGTGCGGGGACGGCTTGGCCCATGCGGCGCATCATCTCCTCCATCTGCGCCGGCATGCCGCTGTCCTCGTCGACCAGGCAGCAGGGGCTGTCGGTCAGACGGCTGGTCAGGCGGACCTCGCCGACACCCTCGCCGAGCGCGGTCTTGCAGAAGCCGAGGAAGCCCTCGTAGGTCTTGGTCTTCTCAGCGAGCACTTTCTTATCGTCTTCGCTGGCGAGGTCGGCAGCGCCGGCTGCGACATTGACCAGCGGACGCTTGTCGAACTCGGTGAGGTGCGAGACCACCCACTCGTCAACCGGCTCGGCAAAGAACAGCACTTCCCAGCCCTTCTTGGCAAAGGCTTCCAGGTGCGGACTCGACTTGGCCGCCTCGAGCGAATCGGCGTGCGAGAAGTAGATCTTCTCCTGCCCTGCCGGCATGCGACGGACGTAATCCTCCAGACCGGTGACCGCGCCGCGGGTCTCGCCATCGGCCGGCGTGCCGGTGGTCCAGGTCGAGCGGTAACGCGCCAGGCGGGCGAGGCGGTCCTTGTTCTCCTGATCGATCACCAGGCCCTCACGCAGCACCTGACCGAAGGTGGTGTCGATGGCGGCGAAGGAGGTCTTGTCCTTTTCGTCGTTCGACGAGGCCAGCTTGAGCAGGTGGTCGAGGATGCGCTTGACCAGCTGTTTCCGCAGCTTGGCGACGGTGTCCTGCTGCTGCAGGATTTCACGACTGACGTTCAGCGGCAGATCGTCGCTGTCGACGATGCCGCGGACGAAGCGCAGGTATTCCGGCAGGAGGTCCTTGCAGTCGTCCATCACGAAGACGCGACGGACATAGAGGTGCAGACCCTTGCGGTCGCGGTCGAAGAGATCCATCGGCCGCTGCCCAGGGACGAATAGCAGGGCGGTGAACGACATCGTGCCTTCGACGGTGAAATGCAGGCGGGTGGCCGGCTCATCCCACATGCGGCAGGCGGACTTGTAGAAGGCGTTGTACTGATCGTCGGTGATCTCGTCCTTGGGACGGGTCCACAGCGGCTGTCCGGCGTTGACCTGCTCGGGTTCGGCCTTGACCCCCTTCTTCAGGTCCTCCTCGCTGACGTACTTCGGCAACTTGATCGGATAGGTGACGTAATCGCTGTACTTCTTGATCAGCTCGCGCAGGCGCCAGTTCTCGGCGAAATCCTTGGCGTCGTCCTTCAGGTGCAGGGTGACGGTGGTGCCGCGTTGGGCACGGGTGATGGTCTCGGTGCTGAAATTGCCGTCCCCGGTGCTCGCCCAACGGACACCGGCATCGCTCGAGGCCGTGGCCGAGCGGCTCTCGACTACCACCTGATCAGCGACCATGAAAGAGGAGTAGAAGCCGACGCCGAATTGGCCGATGAGGTTGGAGTCCTTGCTCTGGTCGTTGCCGAGC
Organism: Planctomycetota bacterium; assembly: GCA_031425255.1. Taxonomy (GTDB): domain Bacteria; phylum Planctomycetota; class UBA11346; order UBA11346; family UBA11346; genus BOG-1363. The sequence goes on along the minus strand of JANPIY010000553.1, from coordinate 13,625 downwards.
TTCTGCAGGAAGGCCTTGGTGCCGGATTTGGCGATGGTGCCGAGGTGTTCGATGGCCTCGGCCTCGGTCAACCCGACCCCGTTGTCGCTGATGGTCAGGGTCTTGGCCTCGGGGTCGGCGCTGATCTCGACCCGCAGGTCGCTGTCACCTGCCGACAGTTCCGGCGTGGTCAGGGAGAGGAACCGCAGCTTGTCGCACGCATCCGAGGCATTCGAGATCAGCTCACGGAGGAAGATGTCCCGCTGCGAATACAGGCTGTGGATCATCAGCTGCAGGAGTTGGGTGACTTCGGTCTGGAAGGCGTGCTGGGTCATGGGAGGTCCGTTTGGTCAGTTTGGCTGGTTCGCCCCAGCGCTTTGCAACTGGGATGCCAGTGCCCGAGGCCGGGATTGGGTCAGGAAGACTCGAATCGACACCTGACGGGGGCCGTAGCCGGCAAACTGTCGTTGAGACACTAGGCGGCGGGCGTCGTCAAAGTCTCCCGCCGTTTCTCACCGTCCTCTCATGCTCGGGCGTTAGAAGGGTGGCGGTGTCAACCACCCCAACCAAAGGAATCACCATGCATCTCTCACGAACCCTCCTGCTGAGCGCCTGCCTCACCCTGACCGCCTCTGTCTGGAGTGAGGATGAGGACAAGGTCCTCACCCTCGACCAGCTACCAGAAGCGGTCAAGGCGGCGGCCTTGAAGCAGGCCAATGGCGTCAAGATCAGCGAGATCGAAGAGGAGACCAAGAAAGGTAAGACGGTGTACGAGGTCCACTTCGGCGACACCGAAGTGACCTTCGATGCCAATGGCAAGGTCCTGAGCACGAAGGTGGAGAAGGCTGACGACGATGAGGACGATGATGACGAGGGCGACGACAAGGGCGATGACAAGGGCGATGACAAGGGCGGCAAGGCCAGCGCCAAGAAATCCAAAGCCGACTGACCAGCACCGAGCCGGTTGCCGCCCACCTCAACGGGTGGCAACCGCGTGGATTTTCCATGCGCGTCCTCTTGATCGAAGATTACCAACCACTGGCCCGCAGCCTGGAGAAAGGGCTGCGCGAAGCCGGTTTCGCCGTTGATACCAGCGCCGATGGCGAGGAGGGGTTGTGGTATGCGACCAGCAATCCGTACGACGCCATCATCCTCGACCTGATGTTGCCGAAACTGGACGGCCTGACTCTCCTGCAGCGTTTGCGCGCAGCCGACAACCGCACGCCGGTGCTGATCCTGACCGCGCGTGACAGCGTCGATGACCGTGTACGCGGGCTCGACGCCGGCGCCGACGACTACCTGTCCAAACCCTTCGCCCTGGCTGAACTGTTGGCCCGCGTCCGCGTCCTGGTGCGGCGCACCTATAGCCAACCAGATACGGTCATGCACATCGGCCACCTGACTCTGGATACCGCCGCCCGGACGGTCGCCATCGATGGCGCCAGGGTCCCCCTCACCGCCAAGGAATACGCCCTCCTGGAATTCCTGGCCAGACGGCGCGGGGAACTGGTGACCCGCAGCGACATCGTCGAACACTGTTACGATTTCGCGGCCGAAGCCGCCAGCAATGTCATCGACGTCTACATCGGATACCTCCGCCGGAAGCTCGAACGCTCGGACCGGCCACGCCTGATCCATACCCGCCGCGGCCTGGGCTACCTGCTCGCCGGCGAAACCTGATGCGCTCGCTCCGCTCACAGCTCCTGATCGGCGCCAGCCTCGTCGCCATGGTGGTCCTGACCGCCTCGTCGCTGCTGGCCTTCACCTTGATGCGCTCGGCGCTCCACCGCGAGTTCGACACCGCCTTGATCGCGCAGGTGCGCGCCTTGACGGCCCTCGCGGTGCGCGACGGGAAACGCCTGCGGCTGGAATATGAGGCGTATCTGCTGCCGGAGTATGCCCGCGAGGAGAGGCCCGATGTATTCTGCTTCTGGGATCGTCACGGCGAGGTGCTCATGCGGTCGCCCGGACTCACCGCCGGCGATCTGCCCTTCGCCAGCGGAACCCTGGCCGAGCCAGCGCTGAGGGATGCGGTGCTCCCTGATGGCCGCCCGGGCCGTGTTGCGGGGCTGTCGTTCATTCCCCGGCAGCTCGACGTCGAACACGGATCGCCAGCCACCGGCACAGCCCTCACCGTCGCGGCGGCCCGCGACAGCGTGGACCGCGATCACCAGCTCACCGTCCTCGGCGTGATCCTGGTCGCAGCCGCGACCTCCGGCTCGCTGGCTTCGATCCTGCTCATGTGGTGGTTGTCGGGCCGACTCTTGCGTCCGCTCGATCTGCTGGCTCGGCGCATCGCGGCGATCACCCCGGAGCGGCTGTCGGTGCGCCTCGGTGATCTGGCCATGCCGGGCGAGCTGGTGCCGATCCGTCGCTGTCTGGACGAACTGCTGAGTCGGCTCGAAAGCGCCTTTCAGCGTGAACGCGCCTTCACCGCCGACGCCGCGCATGAGCTGCGTACTCCGCTCTCCGGCCTGCGTACCACCCTGGAAGTGGCCTTGTCGCGCGCCCGCCCGGCGGAGGACTACCGCCAAGCCCTGGACGAGAGTCTGGCGATCAGCGGACAGTTGCAGTCCCTGGTCGACAACCTGCTGGCGCTGGCCCGGGTCGAGGCCGGGCTGGTACGCATCGAGCGGGCACCGACCGACGTCCGCGACCTGATCGAGGCCTGTTGGAAGGTGGTGGCGACCCGCGCCCACGCGCGCGCCTTGCGCTGCGTCGTCGCCGTCACCGGCCCAACGACCGTACCACTCGACCGTGCAAAGGTGCATCTGGTGCTCAGCAACCTGTTCGACAATGCCGTCACCTATGCCGATGAGGGCGGCGATATCGCGATCACCGGGGTCATCGACCAGGCCCGCCTGGCAGTGACCATCGCCAACAGCGGCTGTCTCCTGCCCGCCTCGGCCGCAGGCCGGGTTTTCGAGCGTTTCTGGCGCGGCGATGCCGCCCACGGCGCGGTTGGTCTGCATTGCGGCCTGGGTCTGGCCCTGTGCCAGACGTTGGTCCAGGCACTGGGGGGAACCATCACCGCCACCATCAGCGACGGACGCTTCCGCGTGACCATCGACCTCCCGCTCTCCGGCTGACCTGCACTTGGCCGGCGGCGGTCGGCGCCAAGCTAGCGCCCATGCTGCCGGCCATCATCGATACCCACTGCCACCTGACTCATCAGCGCTTCAGCGAGGACGTCGATGCGGTGATCGGTCGCGCACAGGAAGCCGGTGTGCAGCGCATGATCACCATCGGCACCAGCATCAGCGATGCCGAGTGCGGCCTGGCGATCGCCGATCGGCATCCCGCAGCGGTCTCCTGCGCGGCCGGCCTCGATCCGTTCGCCTGTCACGAAGCAGGTGAACGGTTCGACCAGGAGTTGGCGCAGCTCGATGCGCTGCTGACCACCGGACGGTTCTGCGCCTTGGGCGAGATCGGACTGGAGTACCATCATCAACTCGCGCCCCATGCGTTGCAGATCCAGCATTTCGAAGCGCAACTCGATCTCGCCGTCCGCCACGACCTGCCGATCGTCATCCATTCACGTGACGCCCACCCGGATGTCCTGATGGTCCTACGGCGCAATCCGAAGAATCGGGGCGTCATCCATAGTTTCACCGGTACCGCGGATGAGGCACGCGCGTTCCTCGACCTGGGATGGCATCTCAGCTTCAACGGTATGGTGACCTTCAAAGCCAACGATGTGCTCCGTGCTGCCGTGGCCGTGGTGCCCAGCGACCGGCTGCTGGTGGAAACCGATGCGCCCTACCTCACGCCGATGCCCCATCGCGGCAAACGCTGCGAGCCCGGCCACGTCGTGCACTCGCTCCAACTCATCGCCGAGGTGCGCGGTGAACGGGTCGAGGACGTCGCGGCCTGGACCACGCGCAACGCGACGATGCTGTTCCGCTTGCCGAAAGTCTGATCGCGCCAGGGCTCGGGTGGGCGGATCTCCATCGGCGAGTTCCGGAAACGATGCGCGGCGTCAGTTGAGCGCTGGGCCCTGGTCGGGGGGCCGCGGAATCCCCACCGTCCGCGGCCTGGCGCTCAGCGGTGTTTCGCGTGGGGTCGCCACCGAGCTTTCACCGTCTTCGTTGCGGCGCAGCGAGACGTTGGGACTCAGGACCTTGAGATTGCGCAGCAAGGCTTCCATGCGCGAGATGCTCAGCGGTTTGACCAGGTAGCCATCGCACTGGTTATGGAAGGCATGACGCACGGTGTCGTAATCGCCCATGGCGGTGGTCATGACGATCTTCGCCCCCCAGCCGTCCTGGAGACCGGCTCGGCGTTCGAGCGTCCGGATGGCGCTGAGCGCCTGTTTGCCGTCCATCACCGGCATCATGATGTCGAGGAAGATCACATCGTAGAGATCACCATTGGCGAAGGACCTGGTGACCATCTCGATGGCCTCTTTCCCGGTCAAGGCGATGTCGCAGTCGCCCAGGCGTTCCATCACGCGGATGACGAACTTGCGGCAGGTCTCATCATCATCGACCACCAGACAACGCATTCAGGCTCCTTCGCCTTGGTGCAAGAGCGCACACGATGGTGAGGAGGTTACACTCCACTTCCACCAACGTCCACTGGCACACGGTCGTTCAGCACGCTCTCGTTACCGGGGATCCTTCAGATGGTCGAGCCAAACCTCTCGGACTCGAGATTGCCGCAGGAACGCCGCACCGATGCATTCGTGACCAGCGGCCGCGGTTCGCTGCTGGCCGAGTAGTCAGTAGCTTTCCGCTTCGGTCGGAAACTTCCGCCCCTTCACATCCTGATGGTAGTGGCTGAAGGCCTTGACCATCTCTTCCGACAACTTGGCGTATTTGCGGACGAAGCGGGGATGGAACTGGGTGTTCATCCCCAGCATGTCGGGAGTCACCAGGATCTGACCGTCGCAGTTGCCGCCCGCACCGATCCCGATGGTCGGGATCTTGAGCATCTCGGTGATGCGCCGGGCGAGATCCATCGGCACCTTTTCGACCACCACGGCAAAGGCACCTGCGGCTTCGAAGGCACGGGCGGAGTCGATGATCTTCTCCGCTTCGAGCTCATCGAGCCCACGCGTCTTGTAGGTGCCGTAGGTGTGGATCGATTGCGGTTGCAGGCCGACATGGCCCATGACCGGGATGCCCGCGTCGACCACCCGTTCGACGATCGGGGCCAGGGAACGTCCGCCCTCCATTTTCACGGCTTCGGCCATGCCATCCTGCATCAGGCGCGCGGCGTTGCCGAGCGCCTCCTCGGCGCTCTTGCGGTAGGACATGAAGGGCATGTCGGCCACCACCAGCGCGCGTTTGACCGCCCTGGTCACCACCCGCACGTGGTACAACATCTCATCCATCTTCATCGGCACCGTGGTGTCGTTGCCGGCGAACACCATGCTCGCCGAGTCGCCGACCAGGATGACGTCGATCCCGGCTTGATCGAGCAGCCGGGCGGTGAGGAAGTCGTAGGCCGTCAGGGCCGAAATCTTTTCCTTAGCGACCTTCATCTCCTGCAGTCGGAGGGTGGTGACCTTGCGGTCGGCCTTGGGCGGTTGGGCTGGGCGTGTCATGGGCGGGATGCTAACAGGCGGGGTCCCGTCGGCATCCAGGCGCGCACGCCATGCCGGTGGCGTGGTTCAGGGCGCTTGGACAGCTCCGGGAGTCCGGTTCAACCGTCCGGTCGCATGGTCGAGGTCGATGCGCGCCAGCCGGTAGTCCTGAGCCGCATCGATCCACCAGCGGGCGGTATCCTCGCAGCGTTCTACCAGGGGCAGGTAGTCCGACAGACTCAGCTCGCCGCCCGCCAGCCGCTGGCGGCCCTCCTGCAGGGCGGCGGCCGTCAGAGCGCGGTGGGATTCCAGGACCTCCAGTTCGGTGATGGCACGCACCAGCCTGGCGTTTGCCGCATGCGCCTGGGCACGCAGGTCGTGCAAGCGGGCGAGATAGACCGCGCGTGCACGATCACGTTCCTTGAGCGCGTCCTCGCTACGCGCGCTGGCGTCGTCTGGCCAAGGAAGGCGCACCGAGGCACCGAGTTTGAACGAGGTCCCCTCGTCGCGGTCGTAGGTGACGGCCGGCGCCAAGCGCAACTTGGGATACTGGCCCATGACGGCCTGGCTGTAGGTGAACTCGGCACGGCGATAGCCCGCTTCCAGGCTCTTCAGCTCCCAGCGGCCAGAGAGCACCTGCGCATCCAGCTCCTCGCTAGCCACCGGCTCTGACCGCCTGGCGAGCAGGGGCCGTGCGCTGTCGCTCAGGACGAGGTCGACCGCAGGATCGAATCCGACCAGCCGGTTGAGATCGCGGCGCGCGACGTCCAGTCCACCGGCATCGCGCCGCTCATCGCCCAAGGCCCGCTGCCAGGCCAGCGCCGCCAGCGCGCGATCCAGCGGCGAGGAACGTGGATCATCCTCCATCTGTCGCAGCACGGTGTGGCGATGCTCCACCCGACCATGTGCCCAGCCCACGCGCTCCCGCCCAGCCAGGACCGCGACATGGGCGCGGCGGACCTCGGCCACCACCAGGATCTCGGCGGCCAGCATCTCGGAGCGGGTCTGTTCTCGGCGGGCGACCTCATCGTCCTGCCAGGCATGGCGCAGCGCCGGCACCAACAGGGTATAGAGCATGTCGCTATCAGCGGCCAGGCCGACGGTGGCCTGATCGACATTGACCCGCAGCTCGGGCTTGAAGCGCACCATGCCGAAGAGGTCGAGGCTGCCGAGTCGCGACATCTGGTAGCGTCTTTCCCGCAAGGCGGGGTTGAAGGCGAGCGCCGCCATCACCAGTTCGGGTTCGCTCAGCCCGTCCTCGGGTCGATAAGCGTCGCCCAGCACGCCGCTGGAGAGCGGCTGCGCCGGCGTCCGGGTCTGGAGATTCCGCAACTCGACCGATGGATTCAGCGGTTCCGTCCGGTAGGTGCTGCAACCCGCCAGCGACAAGGCCGCGGCGAGGAGTCCTCTGGTGATGAACCCATGAGACATGACCATCGCTCCGTGGCGGGCCGCGGTGGAACGAGCCACCAGCCAACCAATTTCCCAGCGAGTGTGTCCCGATAGCGGGAGTGGATTCCCTGATCCTCTTGCTCGTAGGATACATCTCGAGGCCCGCTTCAAGACGGCATTCTGGCGATGATTGTACTCGCCCCACAGAGCCCCACCGCGCGCCTGCACGCCCCTCATCCGTGTGCCGGCCAGCGTCCTAGCCGGCACTGGACGAAAGCGTCTCGGCCACAACACTGCGCCACTCACCACGGACCGTAGCTCAGCTTGGCTAGAGCGCTGCGTTTGGGACGCAGAAGTCGCAGGTTCAAATCCTGTCGGTCCGACCACCAGACCCGGGCTTGAAAAAGCCCGGGTTTTTCATGGGTGGACGACACCGGACTGTCCCTGGTAAGCCACTTGGGCTTCAGCAGATGCAAGCACCTGAAAGCATGGCTGAAGCAGGCGGAAGAGCGAAAAAGCGGGCAACACGCAAGCATCACGATCATGTGCGCGATGGCACCGAGCGAAGAGGTGTGGAAGAACTGTGAACGCCACCATGGCAGGCATTTCCTGGCGCGTGTGCGCGATCCCAGGACCAAGTGAACAAGCGAGCTGAAAGGCGGGATGGCTCAGCGGGCCTTCACCGGTCGTTCGGTGATGCTCCATGAGGTGAAGTCATAGATGCGCTCGGAGGCGCCGTCGCTTAGGCGTAATGTCGATCCGTTCCAATCCTGGTGCATCCAGGGATTGTCGATCAGGGGCCACGCGTCGTAGTCAACCGTCTTCCCGTCGATGGTCGCCGGCCCCTGGAAGACCTTTTCCAGCGTGTGCCCGTGGCGATCGACATAGGTGCACTTGGCGACCGCTTGCGGGCCTGCGGGCACACGGTCGGGTTGGCCCTTGGCAGGTTTTTCCGGCGGCGGGGGCGGTAGGTGTGCGGTCGCGAGGGCGATCTTCGACTTGGCGACGACGGCCACTTTGAATGCCGACAAACGTTGCGCCGGCGTCGCGGCCGGAAACTCGTCCGGATGCGCCGTCTCCATCGCCAGCGCCGCGTTGTTGGCGGCGATGCGGAATTCGCTGTCCTGTTTGGAGAGCCCACCGCCGGAGAAGAGCCCGCCGTGCGGCGTCCAGGTGAAGGGCTGGCTGGCATGGAAGGCGATCAGCACGCTGCCGTAAGCGAGGAAGATGCGCCCGTCCCTCGCGGCATCATCGATGAGCGCGACATAGCCGTCCGGCACGTAGCCGAGGATGGAACGGGTCTCGAGCGAGGATTGCCGGTGCCCTTTGACATCTTCGCGAATCTTCGGCAGGTGCGCGGGGTCACGCAGGTTGTTGGCCACCAACAGCAGGGTTCCTTGGTGCTGCAGGTACTCGCCGAAGCGGCTGCTCACGCCCTGGGTATGGTTGGTCAGCGGTGCATCGTCGAAGGCGGGAACCGTCATCCAACAGAGGCTGGCCTTGGTCGTGTCGGGCTGATCGAACATCACGCCGTACGGATAACACTGGCCCCAGATGGAAGCCTTGCGGCCGATCGGCGGGTGGGTGAGTGCGGTACTGTAGACGCCATAGGTGCGATTGATGTACGAGGTCTGGAAGTGGTTCACGCCATCGAAACGTGAGCGGTGGACGTAGGGCTTCGCGCGGTCGGTGGCGGCTTTCACGATGAGCGGGTGTGGACGCCACGACTCCGCTGCCGAGTACACCGGTGCGGCCATTCCGCTCAGGGTCGGCGTCGCTCCGCCAAAATAGGTCCACAACATGCCAGCGTTCCCGGACGGTGCCTGGCTGAAGTGCGCGGGATAACTACGCCCGGCCGGGGTGATCCAGTTGCCGTTCAGCCAGGTGCCGGCGGCGTGCGCGATCGAAACCTCATAGGCGATCCGTGCCCGCTTGGCCAGTTCTGGGTCGATGAACTGGTTGTCAAAATTCATCAAAATGCCGATGTTGAACATCATGTATGGACGGGAGGCGAATTCCGGCGAGCCGCGCGAAACGGTGTAGTCCATACGCTTGTAGAACATCTTGATCGCCGACTCGCCACGCGCGCCGTAGCGCCCATCCGCCGGCAGCAGCGCGGGATCGAACAGTTGCTCGGTGAGATGGAGATTGAACGGGATGAGGAATCCCAGGTTGCCGGTGGAGCCGAACCAGCTGGTGTTCTTGGTGCAGATCCACTGCACCTCCTGCTTCAATGTCGCATCCATGCGGTCCTGGTAGCGCACGTACGCCTGGATCACCCCCCACAGGCCGAAGCCGTTCACATGTGGCTCACCCCAGTCGAGCCCGTTGGCGACTTTCAGAGACTTGAACGTGCCGGCCGCCTTCTGGCGCTCCATGTTCGCGATGCGGCCCTGCGCCTGACGTGTCAACTTTCCCACGTATTCGCGGATCAAGTCGTTCGCCTCGTCGTTGCGACCGGCCTTATACAGCAGCTGTGCGGTCCAGCACACCATCGGCGACCAGCTCTTCTTCACGGCTTCAAGATCGGCGAGCGCTGCCGTCACCACCACCTTTTCGCGTTCTTCCAGAGTGGCGTAACGACCAGCGACCAGCTTGACGAGCAGCGCGCTGCCAGTTGGTGTGGCCTCGACCTGTGGTTGGTCGTCCTCGGCATCCGCCTTCGGGGCATCCACAGCGGGTGGCTTCGCGGTGGGCGGGACCGCGTCAGCCGTCCAACCGCAGATGGCCGCGCCCAGGAGCAGCAGGGTCGCTGAGAGATGACGCATGGTCGCTGATCCTTGATGCTGATGACCGCGGTGGTGACGGACGTGCGCTTGGCTGGAGGAACGCGTCACGGCATTTTCCCCTGGAAGATCTCGAGCAGGGCCTTGGCCCAGATGCGGTAGCCATCCGCACTCAAGTGCAGGGCGTCGGGCATGAGCGGAATGGGGATGTCTCCCGCCGCATCGAGGAACGACGCGCCGATGTCGAGGTGGATCAATTTCTGCTCGCGGGCATAGGCGCCGATGAGCTGGTTGACCTCAGCCAGCGCCTTGCGCCGCGCGTGCCCGGCTTTGCGTTCACGCGGCAGGATCGACATCAGGACCACGCGCGCCGTCGGAACGCGGGTACGCACCTCGGTGCACACCACCGCGATGCCGGCCATGATCTCTGCCGGCGTATTGCCGTCATTGAAGTTGTTGGTGCCGATGTGGATCACCACCCAGTCCGGCGTGATGCCATCGATCTCACCGTTGCGCAGACGCCAGATGGCGTGCTGGGTGCGATCATGACCGAAGCCGAGGTTGAGCGTGCGATAGGCCGCGAGGTCGGTTTTGAGCACCTGCTCACCGTCGCGCAGCCGACTGGCGGGCGGACCACCCCAATGGTGGGTGATCGAATCTCCGATCAGCACCAGCTGTGGATTGACCTCGGCCTTGAGGCTGAGGATGGCCGCATGCCGTCCCGGGTAATCATAACTTTTGCAGTTCTCGTATTGCAGGGCCTGCGTGGTGAGCGGTTTCACCGGTTTGGATTTCACGACGTCGGAGTCAGCGGCGTCTGCAACAGGGTGGGTGAGCAGAAGGACGCACAGTGCGCCGGCGTAGGCCCGCGCGAATGCGGTCAGGGTTCGAGGGCATGGATAAGGTATGGTTTTCATCGGGCATCCGCGTGGTCGATAGGTTCCATCGCTGGGCTGGAACATGCCAGTATGTCCGGCGAGGCAGACGTCTTTCAACGAATCCGGAAGGCCCTGCGTTTCATCCGGATCCCTTTTCGGCAATGATCGCAATGCGCTCAGATGCGTGCTGTGAACGACTCACCACGTCGCGCGCCGATCACCAAACCCTCCTGCATATCGCCGAACGGACGCATTTTTTTTGCGCTGCCGCGCCGTGTCACCGAGAACGGGTCGGAGTTCCATCGACATCCGTCTGTGAATCGAAAAGACGCCGCAGTGGACGCGCCGTGAAGCGGCCAGTCGCCACGTCATCAGGCACGTGGCTGCGATCATTGTCACGTTGCACACCGGCGCGGGCGAATGGCCACGCAGTCAGCAGCGGCGGCGCCGGCGTTCCGGCCGGCAGCCGGAAGTCGAGTCGTGACGCGTCGGTGAACGGCGGCAGCTCGGCGATGATGGTCGAGTCCACATGCACCAGGTGCGTAAAGTGCTCGCGTCGTCCGCTCATAGTCATCGGCTTGCCGCAGGCGATCATCACGTTGCCGCGTAGCTCGTTGCTGGTGGGAAGCGTCAAGCGGTCTTCGGTGAACATCTGTGCCAGCTCGGGGTACCGCTCGCTCCACGGCGGCGTGGTGCTGGGCAGGCGTTCGAGCTCGCGCATCAGGTGACGGCTGCTGCGGTCGTAACGCCGCGCCACGCCACGGTCGTCGACGTGGACGCCCTTGGTGCAGGCGATCATCAGGTTGTTACGTACTTGGTGGTGGTGACCACCACCAATGAACGGACCACACGCCGCGGCATAAACCAGGTTGTCGTGGATGTGGTCACCGCTTTTGCCGTCGTCGACATAAAATGCATTGGCGTTGGGCGCGTGGTGGACGAGGTTGAAACGGATGCGGTTTCCGCGGCTGGCCCAGTCGCCATTGCTGTAGAACGCGCCGAGATCGCCACCGTCCAGGCCGATGTGGTGGATCTCATTGTGCTCCATCACGTGGTCGTTGCCGTGGTAGAGCACGCCGCCGTACGGCCCGTCATGCAGGAGATTATGCGCCACCCGGTTGCCCACGCCGGCGACTACGATGCCGCTGACCATCGGTGCTACCGCGCCGTAGTGGTGGACGTGGTTGTTGACCAGGGCACCGGCTCCCGACGTGAGCGTGACGCGATCTCCCGCATTCAGGCTGAGGCCCTCCGCGCCGCTGCCGGCAATGTCGCAGCCGCGTACCTGGTGCCCGCGACCGCCGTTCACGCGAATGCCGACCGCGCCAACCGCACGCACGGTGCAGGCGCGCACGCTGACGCTGGTGCCGCCGTCGATACGGATCCCGTCACCCAGTCCGCCGGTCACGGTCAGGCCGCTGAGCTCGAGGTGGCTCACTCCGCTGATGGTGATCACCGGTGCGGTGATCGCATCGATACGCAGCGTGCCTGCGACCCACGGTGACGGCGGCCAGCAATAGATGACGCCCTGTGCCGGATCGGCGCACCATTCGCCTGGGGTGTCGAGTTCCTCCAACAGATTGAAGACGAACCACGGTTCCTTGCCGTCGCCGCCGCGGGTGCCGTCGACCTCTTTGCTGTATTTCGAGCCGATGCCTCCAGGTACCGGCGCCGCCAAGGTGATCTGCTGACGCGTCGGATCGATGTGGTGCACCCGCACGATCTGGCGCACCCACGGCACGCGCCAGAATGCGCCGATCCATACCCCCTCCTGCGCCAACGCGGTGGTCCAGCGCTTCGCGCGGTCGTCACGGTAGGTGAACACCGGCGGTTTGTCCGCTTGGCTGCCACCACTCTGCACGCTGGCGATGGTGACGTAGCCGTCGTCCGGCCAGCGGGCGATCGGCAGACGCTTTTCATTGAACACCACCTGCGGCAGGCCGCCATGATCGGTGAAAAGTTTCGGTAACGGTTTGAGCGGCGCGATGCCGGCGGCTGCCAGGTCGATGCGCACCACCTTGCCGCGCGCCGCCGGGGCAATTCGTGCCAACAGCGCGGCATCGTCGACCGCGCGCACCGCCGCGGGCGGCACCACATACGACAACACCAAACGTGGGGTTGCACCATCCAATGCTTGGTATCGCACCGGCGCAGCAGCGGTGCCGCCATCGTGCGCCTCGAGCACGAACGAACCGTTTCGCAGGTAAGTTCCACCGGCAAGCCACACCGTCACCGTGTCGGTGGGAGCCGATACGCGCACCCGTCGCACCGCATCGCGTGCCGCTTCCAGCGTCGCCAGCGGACGCGCACGGCTGCCATCGGCCCAGTCATCACCGTGCGGTGCGACGAACACCTCGACCGCAGTGAGCGGTAGAGTGATGAGGAGAGCGGTGATGGCGCGTGGGACGATCATGGCGTGGGTGCTTTCCAGTCATCCGTGCGAACAGGCCCGACCCATGGCGTTTGGCCGATGACCAGCCCGCTGCCGACCTCGCGCATCTGACCGGCGAAGCCTACGCTCATCGCGCTGCCGGTGGTGGCGGTGCCCCATAGCGGTACCGCCCGGTCGGGTTGCAGCACCGCGCCATCGATGAACAACGGTGCGAGGTGGACCTCCCCGCCCACCAGGAAGGGGATACAAAAGAGGAGGACAACCGCGTGGCGTAGGCACATGGTTCTATTACTGGTCTGACCACTGTCGCGCTGTCGCATTTTTCCGCCGCGTCCAACCCGCATGCAGGTTCTGCGCTGACGGACGCGAAGCATTACATCGACGGCAGAAAACGTGCCCTCTAATCACGCACGCGGATACAACCCAGCCGCCTTGTGGTTGCCACCCAGGCGCCCTGCGGATCTGGGCATCACGTGCCCGACGTCACCGCGAGGTCTTCCACACGGTTGCACTTTTGTCGCCTGGAGACGATAAGCAGCCGCTGCTGAGGAGGCCGTCGGCATGGCCATCATCGCCCCGCCTGATCCACCGGAACTGCTTGCCAGGCGCCTTTCTGGCATGGCGGCGGAGCGTCGTCGTGATCAGCCGCCCATCGGCGTGCTGGTGGCGCTGCGGACGGTCCATCAGGCGACGGTGGCCGCTGGGCGCTTCGGGCCGAGCTGGTCGCAACG
>JANPIY010000552.1:0-1560 GCA_031425255.1 Planctomycetota bacterium | reverse complement strand
CCGGAGCGCGACACGCCGACGAGGATGACGTCGGCGAGGTCGAGGTTCTTGCTGCTCTGGCCGTCGTCGTGCGCCAGCGAGAAATTGATGGCCTCGATGCGGTCGTGGTACTCCTGGCTCTGCGCCACATCGGAGAAGCGGCCCACGCGGTGGTTGCTCTTGATGCCGAACTCTTCTTCCAGCGGCTCGATGAAGGTGCCGAACATGTCCATCACGCGGCCCAGGCAGTGGTCGCGCACGATCTGCAGCACGGCGCGGTCGACCAGCGTGGCGAAGACGATGGCGCGCTGGCCCTCGCGCTCGCCCGCTTCGTTGATCTCCGCCACCACGGCATGTGCCTTCTCGGGGGTGTCGATGAAGGGTCGCCGCACGTGGCGGGCCTTCATGGAGAACTGCGCGAGGATGGAGTTGCCGAAGGTCTCGGCGGTGATGCCGGTGCCGTCCGAGACGAAATAGACGGTTCTGGCGGTCATGGTGGCGGCTCGCGGAGTGGGGGCTCGATCATGATAGCCAGCGGGTCAGGTCGCGCCGTACGCCTCGCCCTTGAGCCTGGCGATCAGCTCGCCGATGACGGCCCGTTCCGGGGGCGGCAACAAGCCGGCGCGCAGCAGGGACTCTCGCTCGAGTTCGCGCAGCCGCCACTCCAACTCTCCGACGACAGTCATCAACTCCACCTGCAGCGATGCATCGCGCTGCTCGGCAAGCTCGGCAATGAGGGCATCGGGATCATGGACGTCCAGACCGGTGCTGGAGAACGCCGTCTGGATGCGCAGCAGGCGCTGCAAGCCGGCTTGGAGCACGGCCCGCAACGCCGGCCGCGCTGCAGCGATGCGCTCGTCGATCCAAGGGCGCGTCTCGCGGAACCGCTCCAGCGTGGACGTGATGCCGATGACACGGGGAATCGCGGACTCCAGCGGCATGGGGTCGGCCACCGGGTCGGCCGCCGGCAGGCTGCTCTGCGCTGCGGCGGCGATGGCTTCCGTCAACTCCCTGTCGAACTCCCCGGGGATGAGCTTGCTCGCGACGCTGGCGCGCGCCATGGGCGTCATGCTGGTCTCGATGAGGGCCATCAGCCACTCGGCTGCGGCGAGGATCTGGCCGTTCATTGGCAGCGCGGCGCCCTGCACGCCACGTGGGTAGCCAAAGCCGTCGAGCCGCTCATGGTGATGCAGCACGGCGTGGGCGACCTCCTTGCCGGCGCCTGCCATGTTGCGCAGCACGCGCTCGCCGACGACGGGATGGGAGGCGATGTGTCGCCACTCCGACGGCCCGAGCGGCGTGCCAGGGCGCATGTACGTTGGGTCGATGTAGAGCTCACCCACGTCGTGCAGCAACCCAGCCAGCGCCAGCATGCGGTGCCGCTCGGCCTCACCGGGCAGCATGCGCCGCGCCAACGCCAGAGCCAGCATCGCGACGCCGGCGGAGTGCTTGAGGCGGTCACCCTGGTGCTCGGCGTAGACCGTCAGCAGCGACTGCACGGGCACGCTGAGCTTGAGCGTGGCCAGCGTCGTCGGCGCGCTGGGGTAGAGGTCGTGAGCGCAGATCGTCCGCAGCAGCGGG
>JANPIY010000551.1:0-6231 GCA_031425255.1 Planctomycetota bacterium | reverse complement strand
GCCGCCGCAGCCGGCAAGCGCGGCGAGTGTGGCGGCAAGGAACACCGACGCGGTGCCCGCGTGGAAAGTGGTCTTGATGGACATCAGTGGTGATCCTTCGCGTCCTGAGCAGCAACAGCGAAACATTCGCCGCGCACCTGTTCGTAGGTCTTGAGGCGCGCCACCCAGGCGGGCGCGTCATCGATTTCGAGCTTCAAACGATAGAGATAGGGTTGCCCACCCGCACGTCGGCGGAGGTCCTCGGCGCAGTCATCCCAGTTGCCGGCATAGAGGGTATGGGCTGCCACCACGAGTTGCTGCACGCCAGCTTCGAGACGCGCGAACACCGTTGCCGGGGGCAGGCTGACATCGAGTGGCGTGCTCATGGCTGGGTGGAATCCTCTCGTGTCCCTCTGATGGCGTGGTGGGCATCCGTCAGGCGCGAACTACTCCGCGCGCTCCTTCAGCGTGGCCTTGAGGTCGGGCAGCTTGTCAGCAGCAGCCGGCTTCTCCGCACGCACCGCGTCGTAGTAGCTCCACAGCTCCTCTTCGACCTTGGGCTGGCGCACATCCTTGGCGTCAGTGATGTTGGTGAGGAAGTACTTGGCGTAGGCGGCCGACTTGCGCTGCTGCAGGCGCTGGAAGGTGTTGACCCACTCCCAGCCGCCCTTGACCAGCTCGTATTCGTCCAGGTGGCGGAAATACTCGTCGCCAGGACGCGTGTAGGTGAGCGTGTAGACGCGGCGCATGTAGCGGGCGGCAACGTAGTTGGCGACCTCGCCAGCCTTGGGGTCGGGCGCACGGACGCGGAACTTGTTGGACAGGCCGCGGATCTCGACCGTGATCTTGTCGCCATACACGCTCAAGCGGTTGAACAGGATGACGCCAAAGACCTCACCTTCGGCGACGCCTTCGACGTCACGCTTGCTCGCGTCGTAAGGCGGCAGCTCCTGGAGGCGGATCTCGTCGACGGTCTTCAGGCGGCGCTGGGCGACCTCCTCGACCTCTTCCCGCACGCGCTTGAGCACCGCATCACGCGACAGTTCGCCGTAATCCGGGAAGTTGAAGTCGTTCTGGCTGCCGCTGCCGACCGGCTCATCGAGCAGCTGGATGCGGGTGCCGTGTTCGTTGTACGCGACGACCGTGATGTTGACCTTGCGCGTGCGCGGCTTGAGGTCTTCGCGCTCGACGATCACGCCTTCGGCGCCTTCGACTCCGGTGACCGCCAGCTGCGAACCGTCCGCCTTGGCGTACTCGTACTGGTCGGTGATCGCCTTGAGGATCTCGTTGTAGCGGCTGGGCTTGGCGATCGTCGGCTTGGTCGCGTCCTTGATCTCGTTGCGGATTCGGACGGTCAGGTAGGTGTAGACGTGGAGATGGCCGGTCTTGTCCTTGAGCGAGACCTCATCCATCGCCATCGGCTCCACGTTCAGCTCGTAGAGGTCGGTGTCGCGGGACTGGACGAGCTTTTCCAGCTCGGCCTTCTGTTCGAGGTACTCCTGATTCGGAGTGCCGAACTCGGCCACCTCAGCGGCCGAGGCGCTGGGGGCCGTCGTCGCTGCTCCAATCAGGGCAAGACCCGCAAAGAGGGTCAGGGCCGGGGTTATCGAGCTGATGCGCAAGCGGCGCATAGCGGCTCCTCTCTGAATGGTCGCAGCCTTGGACCCGACAACGGGCCTAGGGGCTGCCACTGGGAGTCGCGACACTAGAATGGAGGGGGGTGCCCGCAAGGCGGCCACGAGAAGGCTGTCCGCGCGGTGCATCAGACGGTGTCAGGGCTTGGAGCACCGATAGCGGGTTCGAATGACCCACGCAAAAACGGGTCAGGGTGTGGGTGCCGGTGCGGCTGGTGCGGCTTTTGGCGTCCCGCTTGGCGTCCCACTGGACTTCTCAGTGGGCGTCGCCGCGACAGCCGCAGGTACCGCCCGATCATCCTTCTGCTTCTCGATCGACAGCGACGGGGTCGCCACATCACCGGTCTTGGCGTCGGTCAGGATGAGGTCGATCTGGTAGCGTTTCACCGGCAGGTCGCCATCGACGCCGTCATTCGCGCCGACCGAGCCCTTGAGGATGAAGTCAGCTCCCTCGCTCTGCTCGAGCACCTGGACCACGCCGCCGACCGCCAACGCGCGGGTCAGCTCCTGACGATGGATGCCGAGGTCGATGTCGCCCTTGGAGCGATCGCTGAAGACTCCGAGGGCGACTTTGGGAACGCGGCCAGTGCGTTCCTTGAACTCGCCGACCCAGGGGCGTTTGAGCATCTCGCCCACCAGTTCATCGGCGACCTTGGCGCTGTCGGTCACGACCCACGCGCTGGCGGGCGGCGGCGGCGGCGATGACGCCTGGATCGTGGGTTCCGCCACCTGACGACCACATCCCGCGAGGATGGCCACAGACAACAGGGCGGTGCAGAGGACGGATCGGCGCATGAATCCCCCAGGAAACGACAACGTCGCGGCATCCTGTGCGGTGCGTGCCTGGGCGCAACTCGTTGCCATGGGCGCGCGACCCGCACGTCCCCCAACGCTGGTGCCGGGGTCAGGGTGCCAGCGCCGCACGCGCCACGTGCAGGCGGACGCCATCCCCGCCATCGGGGTAATAGCGCGGCAGTTCTTCCAGCGTGACGAAGCCCAGGCGAGCATACAACGCGCGGGCGGCAGCGTTTTCGCTGCGGACTTCAAGGGACAAGGCGGTGATGTTGGCAGGGAGTCCACGGGCGAGGTGGCGGACCAGGGTACCGGCGATACCACGCCCCTGTTCAGCCGGATCGACCGCCAGGGAATAGAGCCGCGCGGTGCGTCCCCCGCGGCGTAGCAACGCATTGAGCGCCCCCACGACCCGCGTTCCCACGCACGCCACCACCGTCACCGAGCTGCCGCGCCGGTGCGCCGGCCCGAGGAGATGACGCCAGGTGCTGCGGGCGAAACGGTCCACCGGCAGGAAGCATTGCGCCTCCAGAGCGGTGATCGCGTCGAGGTGTCGCTGATCGGCGGTCACCACCTGGATCTCGTCCGTCCGCGCCGCCGGCTTCCGCTTCACGCTCACGCTCCGGTGCCGGCGCCCGCCTTGGTGTCGATCCAGCCTTCCCACGGTTCGCCCGCGAGCTGACGAACCACGTTGCGATAGACCTCGGGACTCTTGGCATCCTCCAGACCGGCATCGATATTGGGGTTGTCGTTGACCTCGATGACGATGAAGCCGTCATCGAGTTCCTTCACGTCGACGCCATAGAGGCTGCGGCCGATCGAAGCGCCGGCCTTGAGCGCCACTTCGATCAGACGCGGGTCGATCTGGCTCTTCTCCACGCCGACCACATCGCAGAGCGTCGGACGCCCCTCAGTGTCCTTGTCGTGCGCGCGCCAGGCGCCCACCGCCATCACGTATTTGACCACGAACAGCACCTTGCCGTCGAGGATGGTCACCCGCCAGTCGAACGAGGACGGCAGGTACTGCTGCACCACCAGACGATCGGCACGGCGCAGGAAACGTTTGCCGACCTTCACGAAGCTGGCCTCGTCGTGCACCTTCTCGACGTAGGCGCTGAATGAGGAATTGGGCGCCTTGAGCACCAGCGGTCGGCCGTAGCTCTCGAACAATTCGCGCGCCTGTTCGACGGTGACTTCATCCTCGGTGAGGAAACAGGTGTCGGGGATCGGCACGTCAGCTCGCATGAGGTGCTGGTACATGTTCACCTTGTCGCAGCACACCATGATCGAGTCCGGCTCATCGATGACGCGCAGACCGTGGACCTCGGCGAGGCGCGCGGCGACATAGCTGGTATTGAGCGGATCGGTGAGTGCGCGGATCAGCAGCCCGTCATAGCGCGGGATGTTCATGATCTCGGAACGGAAGAGGAAGTCGCAGTCATGCCCCAGCTTGGCCGCAGCGATGCGGAAGTTGGTCAGAGCGGTCAGCTCGACCGCCCGGCGGATGGTGTAGCGTTCGGTGAAAATCGCCAATCTGGCCATGTCTTAACGTCCGATGTCCGATGTCCGATGTCCGATGTCTGATTGGGCCGCGTGCCATGCTCGAGGTCTGATCTGCCGGCTGTCCTGACATCGGACAACGGACATCGGACATCGGACATCGCTCAAGCCCGCCACAGGCCCGCCTCTTTGATGATCGCCTTTTCGTTCTGCGTCAGCTCCTCGCGTTTGAGCGGCTGGATGGCGCTGAAGAGATGCTGACGCTCGGTGACGATGACCTTCACCCGGGCCAGCGGCACATGGAAGGTGCGCCACAACAGGTCGGCGAGCATGGCATATTCCGGCTTAAGGCACTTGCCGAGCACCAGACGCAAGGTGTCAATGCGGCTGTCGGGCGGCATGTGTTGCGCCACCACCGCGTACTTGTTGGACATGGTCAGCGATTTGAACGCCTCGCTCATGCTGGAGTTGTCGGCGATGACGATGCCTTCGTCCTGGAAGGGATTGATCGGATATGCCACCACCGGGGGATCGATGGTCACCGCATGATCGTTGGCGATCTCCCATTGCGGGATGGGGATGCCGGCGGCCTTGGCCTTCGAGAGCGCCAACGGCACCACGTACGCGTCGATGGCGGCCTGTGGGCTGGGGAAGGCCATCTGCCCTTCATGCTCAGCTTCCATGCTGCGGTAGTAGCCGTCGCTCAGGTAGGTGTAGTCGCCCTCGAGGTTGATGAAGACGCCCTGCGTACGCAGGTCCTCCGGCAAGGCCGGCATCGGGAAGTTGGCTTGGTTCATGGATCGTGGGCGCACCGGTTCGGCGGCACCAACACCGTTCGCCGCCGAACCGGACCCGCCGGACGTGGGAACGCCATCGGTCGAGCGACGGTCGCTGGCGGGCGTCGGAGAGGCGGCGGAAGTGGAGGTAGCAGTAGTTGGTGGCGCCATTGGCATCGTCAGCGGCGGAGGCCGGGTGATGATCGCGGGATGCTAGGTGCATGGCGATCAAGGAAAGGGCTTTGTCTGCGGCCGGGTCGCCCGCCGGCTGACACCACTGCGCACGCCTCGCTCATGGCCGGAGCGCCGCGGTCAGATGGCAGCCCAAGGCACGGAATTCCGCGGCCTGCACCTGCATCACCACCAGTCGCTGCGGCGGTGGTTCCGTCAGCGCCCGCGCACAGGCATCGACCATCCGGGCGGGATTCCAGCGACCGTCGGTAACCATCGCCTGCTGGCCCAGGGTGGTGGCCGTCTGGGCGAGCTCGTCATGGACGGCATGGCGGCCGACGGCGCGGAACCAGTACTTGGCGTTGGCGAAGTCCCCCTCACGGCGATGCAGCAGAGCATGCACGTAGTCGCAACCCTGATGGCCCTCGTGCGCCTGGCAGAGCTCATGGGCGCCGTCGAGGTCATCATGCCATAACAGCGCCAGCCCGAGGGCGGCAGCGCGGGTTTCAGGGGCCAGTCCGCGCACGCTCTCCAGCGTGGCCTGACGCAGGTCCGCCGGTGTGGCGACCCCTGGCCGTGGGCCCCGATCCAGCGCCGCCAGGCCTGCGGTATCGATCAGCGACCAGAAATCCGTCATGGCGGCAGCGTGTGGTCGACGCGCGGCACACAAGCGGACCCTACTGCGGCTTGAGCGACACCCACTTAAGCGCCATGCCGGTGAATGATTTCACCCCGACGGCGGTGAAGTTGACGTCGACGCCATTGCCCGTCGACAGCTTGCCCGGCTTGAGCGTCACGACGCTGCCCTCCTTGCTGCCGTCTGGCAGGGTGAACGACACCACCAAGCCATCGAGGTCTGCATCGCGCTTGTTGCGCAGCACACCGCTGACCAGCAGCCCTTCCTTGGCCGCCTTGGTCGAGGTGACGGTGAACTCCAGCCCGTCGACGGTCAGGGATTGGGCAGTGGAAGGGCTCTCCACCTTCGCCTTCACGGGCGGCTCACTGCTCTTCCAGCCGACTTCGTATCCGCTCCAGCCGGATACCGTACTGATGTCGGCACTGACGTCACGCTCCTCGCCAGGTTTGAGATCACCGACCGGCAGGCTCAGGCTTTTCAGTGCCTTGCCACCAGCGTCGGTGAGCGTCATGAGCGCCACCACCCCGCTGACCGGGGTCTTGAAGCCGTTGCGGATCTTGGCCTTGATGACCTTGCCCTCGGAACGGACCTGGGCGATCTCGATATCCTCGGCACCGGTGAAGCTGCCAGGGTCGAGGGAGCCCAGGTCGGTCATGCGGGTGGCGATGGCGAGGTAGCTGAAGGCGGGGACCTTCGGCACGCTCAGCTTCACCTCACCGACGAAGCCTGCAGCGATGTCGCC
>JANPIY010000550.1:0-2366 GCA_031425255.1 Planctomycetota bacterium | reverse complement strand
GCAATTCTGCCATCGCAGGCGTGCTGTTCATCGACATGCGCACGGGCGAGTACGTGCTGGTGCGGGCCAAGGCGGTACTGCTCGCAACCGGCGGCGGCCCGACCATGTACAAGTACCACACGCCATCGGGCGACAAGACCTGCGATGGCCTGGCCATGGCGCTGCGCGCGGGGCTGCCGCTGCGCGACATGGAGATGGTGCAGTTCCATCCCACCGGTCTGCTCGCCGGGACGCATACGCGCATGACCGGCACGGTCCTGGAGGAAGGCCTGCGCGGCGCGGGCGGCTATCTGCTCAACGGAGCCAAGGAGCGCTTCATGCCGAAGTACGATCCCAAGGCCGAGCGCGCGACGCGCGACTTCGTCTCTCGGGCAATGTATACGGAGATGCGCAGCGGCAATCTAAGCCCGAATGGCGGTCTGTACATTTCCATGGGCCACCTTGGACGGGAGAAAGTCGCCAAGGCGTTCAAGGGCATGGTCGAACGCTGCGCCGACTGCGGCTTCGATCTCGCCGGCGGGCTGGTGGAAGTGGTGCCCACCGCGCACTACATGATGGGCGGCGTGGAGTTCGCCTCAGACTGCAGCACGGGGTTAAGGGGATTGTTCGTCGCCGGCGAGGATGCGGGCGGCGTCCATGGCGCCAATCGCCTGGGCGGCAATGGCGTGGCGAACTCCACGGTATTCGGCGCGGTGGCCGGCGACACCATGGCGGCGTGGGTGCGCAACGAAGGCTTGAGAGCGCCGGACCTTGGCGCGGTGGAGCGCGCCATCCAGGCCTGCGAGCCGAAGCTCTCGACGAGTCACGGGACGCTCGAGCCGGTGCGCGAACGGCTCTATGAGCTGATGTGGGAGAAGGTGGGCATCATCCGCGACGAGGCAGGCTTGAAGTCCGCGCTCGTGGAGTTGGACGAGATGGCGCGCAGCCTCGAGGACACCGGTATCCCCGATGCCAATCGCGCCTTCAACCTGACCTGGCACGACTGGCTCAACCTGAGGAGCCTGGTCCAGGTGAGCAAGGTGATCGCCCAGGCGGCGCTGGCGCGCACCGACTCGCGCGGCGCGCATTTCCGCGAGGACCATCCCGAGAGCGGACCGATGGAAGCTTCCGCGTTTACCTCGGTAAGCGTCGACGACCAAAAAATTCGCATCGAGATGAAGCCAGTCGCCTTCACGCGCGTGCGGCCAGGGCAGTCCCTCCTGGTCGCGAGCGGGTAGCGCAGTTTCCCTTCACGATGGGCCGCCGTCGCCTGGTGCTGTGCGAGAACATGCGGGCGGTGCCCTATGTGCCGTTCTATCTTGCGCTCGCGGGCGGCTATTGGCAGAGCGAGGGCCTCGACATCGAGCATGTCGTGTCTCCCGCCACCAGCAACACGCCGCTCAAGCTTCTGGAGGGCAGCGCGGATGTTTCCTGGGGCGGGCCGATGCGGGTGCTGATGCACCATGACGCCGACCCGGCCTGTCCGCTGGTGTGCTTCGCGCAAGTCGTCGCGCGCGATCCCTTTGTCCTCGTCGGACGTGGCCGGCGACCGAAATTCCGGTTTCAGGATCTTGAAGGCCGGCGCGTGGCGCCCGCAGGCGATGTGCCGACACCCTGGATGACGTTCCAGGACGACCTGCAGCGCGCGGGCCTTGATCCGGCGCGGATCGCCGGTCGGCGCGTGCGCAGGATGGCCATCAACCTGAAAGCCTACCGGCGCGGCGAAGTCGACGTCGTGCAAGTCTTCGAGCCTTACGGCGACCAGTTGGTGCGTGAAGGTCTGGGTACCCTCTGGCACCGCTTCACCGATCGCGGCGATATCGCTTACACCACCTTCTACGCCACGCGGCGAACGGCCGGAAGGCGGCGTGACGATTGCCACCGCCTGGTGGCCGGCATGGCGCGCGCGCAGGCGGCGCTGCATCGCGCGACGGCTTCGGACCTCGCCGCCGCCGTTTCGCCATTTCTTCCCGAGTTGCCTCGCCCGACGCTGGCGCGCATCATCAAGTCCTACCGCACCGCCGGACTTTGGGCCGCGCGGCCGGACTTGCCGCCGGCGCCTTTCCTCAGGTTGAAGGCGGCACTGGTGTCGGGCGGGCTGATCGGCCGCGACCCCTCTTACGAAAAGATCGTCGACCGGGAGTTGTCGAGGGGCAGATGAGATGAGCATTGCGGTTCCGACCATCGACATGGGCCCATTCCTCGAGGGTGACGCGCGCGCAAAGGCGGCCATCGCCGCGCAGGTCGCCGAGACTTGCGAGCGCATCGGCTTCCTGATCATCTCGGGCCACCGCTTTCCGGCGGCGCTGTTCGAGCAGGCCCGGCGCCAGCTTTTCGCGTTCTTCGACCTGCCGCCGGAAACCAAGAATCGCTGGCATCCCACCGGA
>JANPIY010000549.1:0-6286 GCA_031425255.1 Planctomycetota bacterium | reverse complement strand
CGTCTCTGCGGCCCGATCCTCTCTCATTGACTGCCTTTCAACCTCGCACCTCGCACTGCCGCTCCAAGGTTCAAGCCGCAGAGCCCGCTTGCCGCAGTCGCCAGAAAAGACTTCACCCGCGGGATCTCCCGCGGGTGAGGTCGAACATCTGGAACGGGGAAGGGATTACCGCTTCGCCGCTTTGCCGGCGCTGATGCCGAGGATGCGGTGGAGCTGCTCCTGGTCCGGCTTGGTCCCGGCGAAGTCGTCGAACGCTTTCGCCGCCTGCTTGATCAGGTGACGGGCGATGAACGGTGCGCCCTCGGCGGCGCCCTGTTCGGGATCCTTCAGCGCGCATTCCCACTCCAGCACCGCCCAGCCCTTGTAGCCGTACTGGGTGAGCTGACTGAAGATGCGGCTGAAGTCGATCTGGCCGTCGCCGAGCGAGCGGAAACGGCCCGCGCGCTCCTTCCAACCGAGGTAGCCACCGTACGCGCCGGTGCGACCGTTCGGGCGGAACTCGGCGTCCTTGACGTGGAAGCACTTGATGCGCTCATGGTAGTGATCGATGTAGGCGCTGTAGTCCATGCCCTGCAGGATCAGGTGCGATGGATCGTAGAGGATGTTGGCGCGCTGGTGATTCTTCAGGTGCTTGAGGAACAGCTCGAAGGTCGCGCCATCATGCACGTCTTCGCCTGGGTGGACTTCCCACGCCACGTCGACGCCCACCGCTTCGGCGTGGTCGAGGATCGGCGTCCAGCGGCGCGCGAGCTCGGCGAAACCTTCCTCGACCAGGCCGGCCGGACGCTGCGGCCACGGGTACATGGTGTGCCACAGCAGCGCACCGGTGAACGACGGCATGGCCGTCAGCCCGAGGTTCTTGCTGGCGGTCAGGCACAGCTTGACCTGTTCGACCGCCCAGGCGGTACGCGCGGCCGGATTGCCACGCACCTCCGCGGGCGCGAAGCCGTCGAACTGCTCGTCGTAGGCCGGATGCACGGCGACCAGCTGACCCTGCAGATGGGTCGACAGCTCGGTGATTTCCAGACCGTTCTGCTTGGCGATGCCAGCGAACTCCTGGCAGTAGTCCTTGGAGGTCGCGGCCTTCTTCAGATCCATGGCGCGGCCGTCCCACGACGGGACCTGCACGCCTTTGTAGCCGAGCGAGCCGGCCCACTTGGTGATGGTCGGCCAGGAGTTGAAGGGAGCGGCATCACCCATGAACTGGGCGAGGAAGATGGCGGGGCCTTTCATCGGCGTGTCCTTTGGTCGTTGGTGTTGAGCAGAGAGATGATCACAGCAGCGACTTGGTCGGTACGGCCTTGAGCGCCTTCGCCGGCTTGAGCTTCTGGCTGCGCGCGACCGTGACCCACTTGCCGTTCTTGGCGGAGGCGAGCGAGGCGTCGAGCACCTCCTGGTTGGCGAGGCCGTCGGCGAAGTTCGGGCGGAACTCCTCGCCGCTGGCCAGCGTCTTGACGAAGTCGGCGAGCATGTTGATGAAGCCGTGCTCGTAGCCGATCACGTGGCCGTCCGGCCAGTAGTTGCCGGCGTACGGATGGACGCTGCCGTCCATGCACATCACCGTGCGGAAGCCCTTATGACGCGGCTCATCATCGACGGTGTAGACCTGCAGCTCGTTCATGCGCTCAAAGTTCCACAGAATCGAGCCCTTGGTGCCGTTGATCTCGATGCAGTTATGGTTCTTGCGCCCCGCGGCGGCGCGCGTCGCCTCGAAGCTCGCGACCGCGCCGTTCGAGAGCTTGGCCAGGAACAACAGGGTGTCGTCGACGTCGACCTCGAGCATGCCCTTGCCGTCGGCGTTCTTGCGCTTCTTGATGAAGGTCTGTTCCAGGCCGACCACCGAGTCGAACTCCAGCCCGGTCATGAAGCGGGTCAGGTCGATGAGGTGCGCATTCAGATCGCCGTGCGCGCCCGAGCCGCAGGTCTTGGCCATCATGCGCCAGGTCGCCGGGCAGGAGTCATCGAGCAGCCAGTCCTGCAGGTAGACCGCGCGCACGTGGCGGATCTCGCCGAGCTTGCCGTCGGCGATCAGGCCGGCGGCGGTCGAGGCGGCGGGCGCACGGCGGTAGACGTGCCACAGGCCGACGCGCGCCGGTTTGCCGTCGGCGGTCTTCGCCTTCTCGGCGGCGGCGACCATGGCCTTGCATTCCTTGACGTTGAGCCCGAGTGGCTTCTCGCATAGCACGTGTTTGCCGGCCTTCAGCGCTGCGATGGAGAGCGGCGCATGGCTGTCGTTGGGCGTCGACACATCGACCAGGTGGATGTCGTCGCGCTTCAGCACGGCGGTCAGGTCAGTACTGTACTCCTCCCAGCCGAGCTGCTCGGCGGCGGCTTTCAGCGGACCCTCGCTGCGCCCGACGATGACCTTGGGCACCACACGGAAGGGCAGGTCGAAGTAATGGTTCACCTGACGGTAGGCATTCGAGTGGGCGCGGCCCATGAAGGAGTAGCCGACCAGGGCGACGTTGAGGACGGGTTTGGACATGCGGGAGCCTCGTGGGGGACGATGAAAGCGACGGGAGGGGCCGAAGACTTGCCAGGAAAGCGGTTTCAAACAAGGGCAGGATTTCCCTGGTCGGCGTCGCTTGAGTGATACCAGGGCGGCATAGTGCACCGGAGCGCGGTGACCGAGGTCGGAGGGAGGCACGCAGCCAGCCGGTTCGCCAGTCTGACTCGGGAAAGAATCACATGGGTGTCGACTGCGCTGAGATTCCAGCCAATGCCACGGCCGGCAGCCCCCATGCCCGTCCACTGAACTCCGTCTCGAACAGGCCGCCCTCGCGACCCAGTCGGATGCGCAGTTCCCACCGTCCCGCGCGGCGGCGGGCGAAACATCCCAGCGGTAGTGAACAGCCGCCGCTCAGACCGGCCAGCACGCTGCGTTCGATGCCCACTGCGATGGCGGTGTCGTGATGATGCAGCCCGGCCAGCAGCGTGCGCATGCGCCGGTCCCCGGCGCGGCAATCGACGGCCACCGCGCCCTGCGCCGGGGCCGGGGTGCACGCGTTCCAGGCATCGAGTGGCGCCGCGTCGGCCAGGCGCAACAGACCGAGCCGCTTGAGGCCGGCATACGCCATGATGGTCGCGGCCACGCCGCCCTCGCGCTCGCGCACCTTGCGCAGACGGGTTTCGACGTTGCCGCGGATCGAGGTGAAGCGCAGGTCCGGACGCGCGTGGGCGAGTTGGGCTTGCCGGCGCAGGCTGGAGGTGCCGACCAGGGCACCGGGCGGCAGCGCTACGATGGACGCTGCGCCGACCAGCACATCACGCGGATCAGCACGCTCGAGCACCGCGGCGACCGCCAGGCCATCGGGCTCGCTGGTGGGCAGGTCCTTCATGCTGTGGACGCCAGCATCGGCGCGCCCGTCCAGCACCGCCTGTTGGACCTCCTTGCAGAACACCCCGATATTTCCCATGCGGTAGAGCGGCGTGGCGTGGTCGCCATCGGCCGCGGCGTTCACCACCACCAGACGTACCTGCAGGCCTGGGTGCTGCTGGCGCAGCAGCGACGCGACGTGGCGGGCCTGCCACCAGGCGAGATTGCTGCCCCGGGTGGCGAGGCGGATGACGATCACTTGACGACTCCCAGGCGGCGCAGCGTCAACACGGTTTCACCGAGGCCATCGACCACCAGCTGGCCGGCGAGGGTCGCGGTGGCAGGGTCCCAGGCCTCCTCGCCAGTGATGGGCAGGGCGCGCAGGTCGATCACCGGCAGACTATACTGACGTACGGCCGGCAAGGCGGTGAACTGCTGCCAGAGCTGGTCCGCCTTCATCCGCCGCTCCGCTTTTTGCTGATTGGGTCCGATCACCACGATCGGCAGGATGCCGGCATCGATGAGCTGATCGAGCCGCTTCTTCCAGAAGCCGGTCATCGCCTGCGTGGCATCCGGGAATGCGGTGAGCTCATCGCCGCCGGTCCAGATCACCGCCAGGTGGATCGTCTGCGGGTCGAGCATGGCATCCTTGTTCTTGGACTTGGTCATGCCGTCGAGCCAGGCATCGGTGAAGGTGATATCGCAAACAGTCGGATTCGGGAGATTGCCGGTGAGCTGCTGGCCGACGCTCTTCTTCATCGCCATGCGCCAATCTGTGTTCTTGGCCCACGAAGCGCCGACCAGGAAGCGGATACGCACGGGCTCGAACAGTTTCTGGGCATTGGGTCGCTTGCGGTTCTTGGCCAGGATTTCGAGCAGGCGTGGCAGATTGCGCATGCGATTGGGGTCGGGCAACAGGGCCGAGATACGCAGTCCGAGGTCGGCGCTGGTGGCCGCCCGACCGCTGACGCTGACCGCCTTGGCGATGAAGAATCCGCCATCCTCCGGGAGTTGCGCCGCCTTCTGGTCATCCTCCAGCGCCAACGTCACGAGTTGGCTGGCATCGAGCGTCGCCGCCGCCGACATGGGCAGGACCAGCGGAGTCCATTCCCCATCCGGCAGCGTCATCGGTGGGAACGTCACGGTGACGCCCTTGGCATCGGTGAGACTCGGGACGAGCAGATTGCGATCGTTGCGACCGGGATGGACCAGGACCACCACCCCACCCGCATGGGCGTTGGCATTAGCCAGATCGAGGAAAACGGCATGGCGTTTGAGTGCTTGCGACTTGCTGCTGCGGAACACCGCCGCCACCCCGCCGGGCAAGCCAGGGGGAAGATGTTCGGAACCATCGAGCGCGACCTCGCGCGGTGGCTTGTCGCGAGCGCCGGTGACGAAGGCGCCCTTCCACGGCGTCACACCCGCCCCAGCGAGCGCGTCGGGCTGCGCCGCCGGTGCGGGCACGACGGCGAGCGCGGTATCGCTGGTCGGGACCAGGCGGATCTCGGCGAGGTGGAGCGAGCGCCAGGGCACGCCGGGCTGGCCAGTGGCCTGTACGATCATCTCACCTGCTGCCGGCAGGGTCACGATCGCCAGGGCGGTGGTCCGGAAGCCGCTCCAGTCGCCGGTGGGAGGGATGTTGACCGGCAGGCGCAACGCGCCGAACTGCAGCAGCATCAAACAATCGCCGCCACCCGAGGCGCTGCGCACGTCGAGGCGGTAATTGCCAGCGGTGGTGACGCGCATGCGCCAGCGCGCCTGATCGTTACCGTTCTTCCAGTTGATGAGGGTGTGGACCTTTTCGCGTTCCGCGCGTCCGATCGAGGTGCCGATCAGATCAGCGGTCTCCGGCAGCAACCGCAGGCTGCCATCGGAGCCTGGGATGACCAGATCACCCTGCACGGGCCGGGCTGACGCCGGTGCCGGTGGCGGCACATCCGCTGCGGGAACGGCGACCACCGGCACGGTCGGCGGTACCACGGCTACCGGCTGCGGCGGCACCGGCGCAGCGATGGTCGCCACTGTGCGGCTGTTCAGCAGGCGCGTGCGCAGATCGTTCTCGCGTCGGCGCAGCTCACGGAAGGAGATGTCCTCTGGCAGGCTCGACGCGTTCGCCAGCGCCGTGGCGTCGTCGATCCGGCGCTCCGCGAGCGCGAGCTCGGCATCGTCGAGCTGCTGGCTGCGTTTGCGCACCAGCTCCTGACCGATGAGCTGCAGCACCAGGGTCGGACAGTCGCGGTCCGGCGCCGCCTGCGTCCAGGCCTGCAGCGGATCCACTGGATAATCCAGGCGCGTCTTAAGTGCTTTGGGCGGACCAGGTGTCGGCACCTCGTTGTCGGGTCCGGTGAGCGCCAGCGGTTTCTGGTCTGGGCGCGCCAACGCGAGGGCGCAGGCGATGCCGATCAGCACCACCAGGGTTCCGCCTGCCGCGATCAGCATCGGCTTGCGGGCGGGCAACTGCCCACGGGCGACGCGATCGGTCACCACCTTCGGCGACGAGGGGGTCGGAGCGCGCTGACGTTCGGCTGGCGGCGGCAGTGGTGGCGCCTCGTAGAAACCATCGCTCGCCAGCTTGCGGCGGTGGCCGGTGACATTGGACGAGGTGGTGAACGAGAAGAGCTGGAGGCGGGGCAGCCGGTCGAGCTTCACCGCATAGGTGGTGGCTTCCAGACCGCGCATGGCGCGCACCTGGTTGATGCGTACCACCGCCTCCCCAGGCAGGGTGTCGACGCACAGCTGACAGACCAGATTGCCATCGACCCGTACCGCCAAGCCACCGCTCAGCTCATCCGCGCTGATGGTGGTGCCGCACTGCGAACAGATGAGGGTCTGGTCCTCGGTCATGGGTCAGAGCGTGTGCAGGTGGAACCCGCCGTCCACGTTCAGGACCTCCCCAGTCGAAAAGGGCAGGTCACCGCGTGCTACAGCCGTCACCGCGCGGCCGATGTCCTCCGGCCGGCCCCAGCGCCG
>JANPIY010000548.1:0-6886 GCA_031425255.1 Planctomycetota bacterium | reverse complement strand
CGGCCATGACCCTGAACCAGGGCTGGAACCTGCTGGTGTTCAAGAGCTCCTTCATCCAGTGGCAATGGCAATTCTCCATCGAGGTGAAGGGCCAGGCGGGTGACGATCTGGCTGACCTGCGTTTCGCCACCCGGCCGCCGGTGGTTGGTCGATAACCACGGGAGAGATGATCACTTCATTTCAAAAAGTTTCCTCGGCGAGATGAGTGGGTTAGCAAACTGCAAGCACGTGGCCCGCTCTCGAGATCAATCGGAGAAAAGTTGGCCGCAGAGGCGCAGAGACGCAGAGGAAGACGAGAACAGGGGCTTTTCGTCTCTGCGTCTCCGCGTCTCTGCGGCACGATCCTGTCTCATCGACTGCACTGCACCCCTTGATCACGCCGAGGAACCTCACAAAAGGCTCTGCGGCATTCCATTTGGGTTCTTTCTGCCGGAAAAAACTCGCGAACGGTCCGACCGCAGAGGCCGCAGAGGCCATTGGCGGCTTGGCCGCTTCTAGCGGATCGGCAACCGAGTCCCTCGCTGGCCATCTCTCTCCGAGAGGGAGATGATATTTGCCACCGAGCTCTCAGAGCGCACAGAGGTGACCAGCTCTTGTTTGTGCACTCCGTGAGCTCGGTGGTGAATATCGACTGTCGGTCGCCGGTGAGGGAGTTGCCTGGAAGGACGCAGACTTGAGAAGTCCCAGCTCTGCGCCCTCTGCGGCCTCTGCGGTTGGAACTGCCTTCTTGCGAGGAGGGTAGGTATGAGACCAACACGAAACACCGCAGAGCCCTACATGCGGAGGTATGCGGACCACCTCATCGGGTGGAACGCGCGGTGGCGATCCCGCCTACTGGGTTTTCCCAGCGAGGTGGATGCTTCCGGTCGGTTGAGCGACCCCGCCGCGCGGTTCGTCCGTCACTGCCGCCAATGCGATGTCACTCAAGCCTGGTGGCAGGGTGATCAATAAATCACCCTTGCCCTGCGCATCGACATCGAAGGTCCCCGCCGCGATTTTTCGCTGATCGGGAGTGATGAACCACAGTTCGTAGGTGCGGCCTTGCGCCGGAACGGGCAAACCCTCGGTCCGCAGGTGCCAGCGGCGGTTTTGCTGATCCCACAAGATGCGCGCATACCCTGGGTTGCCATCGACCGTGGGACGCAGAACAAAACTCTGAACCTGACTCGAGCGCAGAATGGCGAGCAATTCCTCGTTGCGAGCCGCCTCGTCCTGCAAGGCGCTCAGCCGTTTCTGCAGGTCACCTTTTTCTCCCCGCAATGCGGCGATATCGTCACCGAGCGCAGCAGCCTTTTCCTGGAGGCTGACGGCCTGGGATTGCAGGCTGATCTTTTCGTTGCGCAAGGCATCGACGTGGGAACTCCAGGCAACCGCCTCGAATTGGAGCGCGTTTACTCGGCCGTTGAGTTCCTGGATCGTCGCCAGCGCATGATCGTGATCGCGTTTTACAGCGGTGGTTTGTCCATGCCAATGCCAAGCCGGCAGCAGACCAAGCATAAGACCTGCCGCACACGCAACGCTGATTGGCAACCAGCGCCAGGTGGAACGCACGGTTCCTGACGCAGGTCGCTTCACGTGGGCGGGCGTCGCATTCTCCGCAGGGCTGTTTGCTCGCTCTGACTCCAGGCGAGCCAGCAAACGTTCACGCGAGCCAGCGGGCGGAGTCGCCGCAGGCGTCGTCCGTCCAAACAGAGCAATGATGTGGTCGGCCTGTCTTTCCCCGGGTTTGTGCAGGGCATCTTCAAGGTCATCTGGCAGAGGGAGGTCGCTCATGCGCCACCTCCGTGCTGTCTGCCCCAGAGGTCGCGCAGTTGGCCCAGGCCGTCCCGGATCCAGGTCTTGATCGTCCCGAGGGGTCGTTCCAGCTGGGCGGCGATTTCACTCTGACTCAAACCGTCCCAATACGCCAATTCAAGCGAGCGGCGTTGTTCTGGGATGAGGGTTGCCATCAAGCCGTGCACCGCGCGACGTTCTTCATCTTGTACCAAGGTCGCATCGGGGCTGGCATCGTGATGTTCTTCCATGGTGTGCGTCCGCGTCGGAAGCTCTCGCCGACGCAGGCGGTCAATGCTGCGGCTGCGGGCGAGCATCAACAACCACGTTGCCAACGAGCCGCGACTCGCATTCCATTGGCCTGCCTTCCGCCACACATCGATGAAGGCATCAGACATCGCTTCCTCAGCCGCCGTCGGGTCGCGCAGGATACGTAGGCAAGCGCCGTAGACCAGGCCTGCGTAGCGATCGTGCATGTCGCCAAGAGCTTCCTTTTCACCCGTTGCCAGGCGTTCCATCAGGACCGCGTCCGTGATACGCTCGGTTTCCAATGCAGGGTCGAGCGTCACGTTGGGAACCCTAGAATTGACGCATTCCTCTGCAAGCCTGCACCCCAGCGAAGACTGACGATGCGAGGATTGCTCGGTGAAACCGCTGCGGGGGAATGATCGGTGAACACCCAGTTGGACATGTGCTACAAATCGCCTGCTACCGGTTCCAGCAACGCGCGCACCTCCGCAGTATACCAACCATCAGCCACTGCCCTGACCGCCAGCTGACGCGCTTCCGCATGCTGTCCGCTGGCGGCGAGAACCTCAGCCAAAAGGCCAAAACTGGCTCCATAAGGACGGAGTTCGGCATTGCGGCGGGCGAGCGGAAGCGCGGTGGCGAGATCACCCCTGGCCAACAGATGCGCGACCGCGTGGCCTGCTCCCGCTTCGGGATAGCGTGTCAGCAGGGCCTGCCAGCCGGCCGCCGCATGGGTTCTGGCAGCAGTCGCTGCCGCACGCCGATTCGTGCTGTCGTAGCAGTCAGCGAGGGCATCAAGAAATAATGGATCGGCGGTCTGATCCACCAGTTCTTCATAGATGGCGATCGCTTCCGCAGTGCGTCCGAGATTGGACAACGCCTCTGCGACATGTTCCCGAATCAGCGGCCACCCTGGAAAGATGGCGTCCGCCTGCTGATAAAAAGTCAAAGCATCTGCCCAACGTTCACGATCCAATTCCAACAAGCCCCGCTGCAAGCGCAGCCAGGCTTGAAGGCGCATATCACCCGATCCCATCGCGGCCCGGTCGGCACGATCAAGATGCGCCTGACCGGTGGTCGCGTCGCCGGCTTTCCACGCCAGCATCGCCAATCCGAACCACGCTCCCGGTTCATCACGGTCTGCGGCCA
The DNA here is from genome assembly GCA_031425255.1 of Planctomycetota bacterium. GTDB lineage: Bacteria > Planctomycetota > UBA11346 > UBA11346 > UBA11346 > BOG-1363. The sequence continues at coordinate 3,715 of JANPIY010000548.1, read as the reverse complement.
ACGCGGTCCAGCGGGCACGCGCCTGGTCCGCGCGGCCCACCTGCACATCGATCTGCGCGCGCATGTCAACGATAGCAGCCCGCTCACGGTCCGAGACCAGCACCGCACTTTCCAGCACGTCCAAATCACGCTCAGCTGCCGGCAGACGATGGACATACAGGTTGAAATGCGCGCGCGCCAAAAATGGGCCACCTCCGGCCGGTGCCACGGCAAAGGCACGATCCAATGATGACTCCGCGGCTGTCAGGTCGGCCAGTGATCCATGCAAGCGGGCGCGTTCCAAGTGAGCGGCTGCCAAACGCTCCCAGGCCAAAGAATTCTTCGGATAGCGCTGAGCGTAGTGGCGTGAAGCGGTGATGCGGTTGCTGACTTCCGCATTCAGGAGATTCCACGCAGCGTTGACGGGAGCGGCGTTCTGGGTGCCGCCACCAGCCCGTAGCTGCAAGAGAATGGCCATGACAACGGTGACCACGACGGTACCCGCGACGTAAAGTGGACGTGGCATGGAGTCTCCACCAACGGCGGGGTGAGCGGCATCTATTACGGTGCGAGGACACCTCGCACCGTCCAGGCGCTTGAACATCGATCAGGGCTGATGCGGTGCGGCCAGATAGGGAAAGGCGACCAAGAATGCCTTATCATTTGCCGGTGGATTGAGCGGCAGACCAGCAAGGGTCCCCGCATTGTGGACGCTGAGATCGAGTAACACCACCGCCAGCGTGACGTCGATGACGGGATCTGCGAGTCGACGTCCATTCGGAAAACCCGCAGGCATGGTGGTATTGACGGCGATGGTATCAGGAACCACCAACGGTGCGGCCTGTCCGACGCCATCGCTGGCTGGCGTCAGGCCAGCAGCGGTCAGGTCATCATCCAGAGCCGCGTGCAGCGCGTTGACGTTGCTGGTGATTTCACCCACAAAGTCTCCCGCAGCATCATCCGTCGGATCGGCGGCATTGTAGGCATCCTTGCTGGTGATGACCGCAGTGGCCACCGCCGGCATGCCCATGCGATCGACCCGCGAATACCCGGAAGCTGGACGACTGGCGAAACTGTAGGAGACCGGAGTGGGATCCGAGTCATCCGTGTCGTGGTCGCAGCCAGCAAGCCCCGCCAGAAGGAGACCGGCCGGGATCAAAATGGAATAATGGCGCATGGGTTGTTCTCTTTCACAGGCTGAGGTTGGGGGCAGCGGTGATGGCCGCGACAGCGGTGGGCACCGTGAATCGTCCCGAGGTAGCCCAGACCCTGAGCTGCGGAGCGCTGCCGTTGACCGTCACGGCGGAGAGCGGCATCTCCATCACCACCGAGGTGAGGTTGGTCCCCGCAAAGGAGTCGCGCGTATGGTCAAACGACAGGGTGCCGGTCATCAGCGTGGCCTTGAAACCCGCCAGATCGAAGAAGAACGGATCGTCGCGCAGGCCAGCGAACACCTTCACCCCATTCCCGGCATTGAGCACCTGCTCCACGGCACCGACCACGGGTGCAGAGGTACCCGGCAGGTTGCGCACTTCGACACCCCAGGCACCGGTGGACGACTGGCCAAAACGCACCTCCACCATGACCTCCGCCTGCGAATCACCGTTACGATCGATATGCAGGGTCAGCAATACTTCATCGTCATAGTTCCCCTGCTGGCCGGTGCCCGGGACCTGCATTCCGGCGACATCGATCACCGCCGTGAAGCGATCGGTGGCCGCATTGTGCCACACATACACGTCCGTGATATCTGCCGGGGCATCGACTTTGGTCCCGGGGGCCTCGACATGGTCAGCCGCCAGGAAGGTCAAACCGACGACCGGAAGCGCGGCCAACCACGCGCGGGAACGCCACCGTGACCTCGCATGAACAGGCGGAGGACATGACGATGGTGGGGGTGTAGACATTTCGGGCTCCTGGCGGGTTACCCAACGTACGCAGCCCACCGGTGATCGGATGTCAGTATTCTGGTCCGTCATCACCTGGGGGTGGGACGTCCGATGGGTATCCGCGCAAGTCTTCCACCCCGCACTTCGCACTGCTCTCTTCTGGTTTGGCTCTGCATGCTCTGCCGTGGATCGCGTCCATCCTGCCGATTTATATCGGATAGGACGCGAGGGCCGCAGCGTCACTGCACAATCGTCCGCTGTTCGAGTTATCCGAAGCTGAATGATTGTTGGCCAACAATGTGCTCCCCTTCAACCGTGTGTTCAATCCAACTAACCAACCCGGAGGAATCCCCATGCGTTTCCTGACCCTCGTTTCTCTCTTCGCCATCGGCTCGCTCGCGAGCGCCGCCGATCACACCAGCATGAACAAGATGTGTCCGGTGGACGGCAAGCTGGTTGATTCATCGGTGAAGATGCTTCCTTACAATTCGAAGACCGATCAGGCCGCAAAGGCGAGCTCGGGCGCCACCCAGCCCTCGACGCAACAGATGATCGGCTTCTGTGGCGCCAAGTGCCATGAGATGTATGAGAAGGATCCCGCCAAGTACCACGATGCCATCGAGAAGGAAAGACATACCACCAAGTAAGTCTGGCGATCGCTCGCCTGCCGAGAGCTTCCGATCACGCGATCGGAGGCTCTCGGCGTTTGGTATTCCCATCATGGTGCCAGTGAGGGCATCCAGCCGTGCAGATGGCAGGGACCCGCCCCCCTTCGACGTGCGGATTGCACCCGTTCGCAGTACGCGGAGGACGCCCGTACCTCCGCTACGATCACCAGCGTTGCAGGTCGAGTGATGTGACTTTCCACCCGCTGACGCAGGGATGTCAGCGGGACGACGTCAAGAAATCCTGCCATGGAAGGTGGATGCTCACGTGGTTGAAATCGCTGCTCGGTCGCTCTTTTTGGCGTTCTTTGGTTCGTCTTGAACGTCCTCGCCTCAGATCGGGAGCCCGCGCAGGCGGTCCTTCGCGAGTGCCTTGGCATGGATTGCACTCAGGGACCGACGAACCAATCAAGGAATCAGTCATGACTATCGGCCTCATCTTATCGATCATCTTCATGGTGCTCAAGCTCACCGGACACATCGATTGGCATTGGGCCATCGTCTTCCTGCCCGCCATCATCGAATTCGTCCTGTCGCTGGTGATCTACCGCTCGCCGTTCTGGTGGCGCGGTCGCTCTGGATGATGCGCCTGTCGACCAGCGCCTCGAGCTGTGAGGTGCTGGCGATTCCCTTCGGATCCCACCAATCAACGCCCGGCCAATCAGCCGGCATGGAGCCTACATGAATCCCATCATCCTCCTCCTCATCCTGCTGCTCCTGTTTGGCGGCGGTGGTTTCTACTTCGGCGGCCCGGCGATCGGTGGAGGTGGTATCGGCCTGGTCGTGTTGATCGTCATCATCATGGCCCTGACCGGTGGATTCCGCACCAGAGGGTGACGCGATCACCGTCGGGTGAGAGCGGACTCATGGTGAATGGTTGGCTGGGTCTTTGTCCACCGTCATGATCGCCCAGCTGCCGTTCCGTTGCTGCAACACTTCCCCCGAGCACTGCAAATCTGCTCGGGGGAACAGTTTGGAAGGTGCATCCGGCGGGACGAATGGCGGCGTCGAATAAGTGAGAGCTCTCAAAGCTTCCCAGCTTTTGCCCTCAACATCCTGGCAATGGACGATATCACCCACCGGAATGACCAATACGACCGATGCCCACCTGCCCACGATCGTTTATGTGGAGGACAATGGTGGCGACGCCTTGTTGTTGGAAGAAGCCCTGCGGGCGCGAGG
>JANPIY010000547.1:0-6145 GCA_031425255.1 Planctomycetota bacterium | reverse complement strand
GCGGGGGCTGCGGTAGTCGGAATCAGAGGAGACGTGGGCGATGTTGCATCCGAGTACAGGAACCAGCCCAGCGCCGCTGCGCATGCGGGCACCAGAATCAGTCCAGCTCGGGTCACAGAATTCATGAGCCGCCCTCAGAGGCTCGGGAAGCTAACGGGCAAACGTGCATCTGCCAGAAAAATTCCGTCCCTACGTCAAACCTCGGTAAATTTCAGGCTTCCACCTCATGCCAGCCATCGGTCGCCCTCTCACCGCACTCCCGTTCTTTCCTTCCGACTTCTCCCCGTCTCCCAATGCAGGGCATCTTGTGTTCACTTCTCACGAATCCGTGATCCATCTTCTTTTCGGCTTTGTATTGGGCACATGGACTGTGATGGATTTTAATCGCCTTTGACTTGATTCGATCGGTTCTTGGCTTCCTTCGATCCATCGCGTCTCGCTCGTGTCCGCCTCACTCCCTGCCACGAAGGAGAGAGGCATCTTTTGGGCATCGTGGTCAGCGTCGAACCACCGTTGGCCTCCGCACCGTCTTGCGACTTGCGATGCGGGGGATGGAGACGCCGGATCTCTCACCTGAGGTGCCTCGATGGGCCAGGGGCAATCACTGAGCCGCGAACCTCTTTGGACGGATGCGCGGCAGGGTCGCCCCACTTAGACACGGTCCATGGACCCTTCATGCTGTGAGGGGCCATGACGATGCGCGAGCGCTCTTCACTCCACATCACGGATCGGTCGGGGCGCGGCACCAAGCGCCGCCTGCGTGTGGCCGGCGACACCCTGATTGACGGGGTGACCGCTGTGTTGCGCTACTTGGCGGCGGGCGGTGATCCCGGGGTACCGAGATCATACGTCGAGACGTCTTCCTCGTGAAATTACATCTGGCCGGCGAGGACCTTGCGGATGCGGCCCAGCAGTTTGGGGGCGGCGAAGGGTTTCTCGATGAAGGCGGCGGTGCCGTCCTGGACGCCGTGGGCGAGCACGATGTCGTCGGTGTAGCCGGACATGAACAGCACCTTGATGGTCGGACGCTGGGCGCGGACCTTTTCCGCCACTTCGCGACCGCCGAGGCCCGGCATCACCACGTCCGTCAGCAGCAGGTCGATGGGCTTGGGATAATGCGCGCTGATCTCGACCGCTTCCCGGCCATTGGCCACCGCCATGACGGTGTAGCCGCTGGCTTCGAGGGTGTCCTTGGCCAGACCGCGCACGCCGTCGTCGTCCTCCACCAGTAGGATGGTCTCACTGCCGCGGATGGCGAGCTGGGCGGTACTGTCGCGATGACGGAACGGCTCTGGCGAGCGGTCGGCACGGGGCAGCAGGACATCGAAGCGGGAACCCTTCCCAGGGACACTGTCGACGAAGATGAAACCGCCGCTTTGACGCACCACTCCGAAGACCACGGCCAGACCCAGGCCGGTGCCTTTGCCTTCCGCCTTGGTGGTGAAGAAGGGTTCGAAGATGCGTTTGCGCACTTGGTCCTCCATGCCTTCGCCGGTGTCGCTGATGATCATCATCAGGTAGTCGCCGGGATGGACTTCGGCATAGGCGCGCACCATGTCCGCATCGAGGGTCTGGTTGCGGGTGGTGATGCTGAGCGTGCCGCCGAGCGGCATCGCATCGCGCGCGTTCATCACCAGGTTCATCACCACCTGCTCCATCTGGCTGGCATCGGCCAGCACCTGCCAGGAGTCCTTGGCCAGATCGGTCTTCAAGGTGATGTGTTCGCCGATCAGGCGGCGCAGCATCGGCACCAGATCGGTGATGACCTCGCCGAGCACCAGCAGTTGGGACTGCAGCACCTGCTTGCGACTGAACGCCAGCAGTTGATAGGTGAGCGCCGCCGCGCGTTTGGCCGCCTTCTTGATCTGCTGGACGTAGCCCGCGGTGGCGTCGGTCGAGAGGATCCTGGCCTCCAGCAGTTCGCTGTAGCCCATGATGGCGGTCAGCAGGTTGTTGAAGTCGTGGGCGATGCCGCCGGCGAGGCGGCCGACCGCTTCCATCTTCTGGGCCTGGCGGAGCTGCTCCTCCAACGAGGAACGTTCACTGATATCCATCACCATGGTGATCACGCCGGTCAGCTCGCCATTGCTGCTGAACAGCGGCGTCGGATGCCATTCGCAGACCACCTCATCGCCGCTGGCGGTGCGATTGGTCACCATCGCGACCATGCCCATGTCGCCGTGTTCGACGCGCTGGAAGTAGGAGCCCATCTCGGGCATGCTCTCCTCGAAATTGATCAGTTCGAGGCCATGCCCATTCATGCCGTCCGGCTGGAAGCCGAAGATCTGCTCCGCCGCCGGATTGGCGTAGCTGATGCGGCGATCCCGATTCCACAGGATGCAGCCGATCGGCATACGTTCGAACATCAGTTCGCGTTCACTCTGGAAACGCAGGCGATCGTTCTCGGCCTGATGGCGTTGCGTGATGTCGGTGGCGCGCACGGTGGCGGCGATGGTGCGGCCATGCAGGCGCACCGGCGAGATGTGGCAGGCGTACCAGCGCGACTGGTGATCGGGTCCTTCGACCTGGAGGTCGCTGGAGACCACCTCCGACTGGTTGAAGACCCGTTCGATCACCGACGACAGCAGGCCCGAGAACTCGACCGGCATGACCATGCTGATATGCGCGCCGAGCACGGTCTCATGGGTGAATCCGGCGAGCAGCCGGTTGATGAACAGGATGGTCCCGGTGCGGTCAACCAGCACGATGGTATCCGGAACGTTCTCGGCCAGTGAGCGCCAGCGCTGCTCGCTGTCCCTGAGCGCCCGTTCGGCATCGCGGCGATCGGTGATGTCGCTGAATGTGACCACCGTCCCGAGCGGGACGCCGCCACCCACCGGCATTAACGGCACGGCATTCACCAGCAGCCAGCGCAGGGACGCATCCGGACGCTGCACGCCCATGACCACGCCGTGTTGCGGCTGGCCGGTCTGCTGCGCCACGGCGTTGGGGAAGCGTGCCGGCGGAAAGTGGCTGCCATCCTCATGGACCGCCTGCCAGAAGGACTCGTGGTTGGTGCGTCCGCTCAATTGACCATGGCTCAGGCCGAGGATGACTTCGGCGCTGTGGTTGGAGTCGATGATGGTGCCGTCGGCGGCATGGACCACCACGCCTTCATGCATCGAGGCGATCATCGCGCGGTAACGCTCCTCGCGGTCGCGCAGAATCTGTTCCGCCAGGCGGCGATTGGTGACGTCGAGCACCACCCCCGCCACGCCGATGGCGGCGCCGTCCGGACCGCGCACGACGTCGCCGCGCCCGGCCAGCCAGCGGATGCTGCCGTCGGCGATCTTGACCCGATGCTCGACCCGGAAGCCGTCCCCTCCGGTCATCGCCCGTTCGATCGCGGTCTGCACGATGCGGGCGTCGTCAGGGTGGATGAGCGCCATGAAAGCGGCGAAGGTGCCACCGAAGGTCCCAGGAGCGAGGCCGAACAAGGGTTCGATCTGGGCGCTCCAGGTCACCTTGCCGGTGCGCTGGTCCCATTCCCAGGCGCCGACATTGGCGGCTTCGAAACCGACACGCAGCAGGCGTTGGCTCTGACGCAGCTCGTCCTCGATGCGCTTGCGCTCGGTGATGTCCATGGCGATGCCGGTCACGCGGATGGGCGTGCCATCGGCCTCGCGCACCACCTCGGAGCGGGTCGCCAGCCAATGCTGGGACCCATCGGGCCAATGGATGCGCAATTCCAGGCCCATCGGCAGGCGGTTGTCACGTAGGCGACGGTTGTTGTTCTCGATCAGCATCCGGTCATCCGGATGGACCATCACCAACAGTTCCTCCTGCGTCGTGGGCATGGCCTCGGCGGTGCAGCCGAAGATCTCGTGCATGTGCTCCGACCAGCTCATGCGGCCGGTGCCGAGGTCACGCTCCCATCCGCCCATGCGGGCGGCCGGCAGGCCTTGGCGGATCAGTACCTCGGTGGTGCGATCGGTCGCATCCCTGCGGCGGACGGCGGCATTGCCTGCGGGTGTGCCCAGACGCGACGGCGGTGCTGCGGGCGCGGGAGCGGACGGCGTTGCCCGCAGGGCGCGCAGGCGCAACCACAACACCATGCTCACGAAGGCGAATGCGACGGCGGCCAGGCAGCTGACGACCAGGGCCACCTGCGTTGAGATGCCCGGCGGTGGCGGCGCAGCCAGGAGGCCTTCCGCAGCCCACCCCGAGCACAACAGCGTTGAACCCGCGATCAGGAGGCCGCTCATGACGCTACGAACGATACTCGTCATGCGTTTCCGCCTCGGCTGACAGCGTCACGCTCGACCCATGCGAATGCAAGCAAACCGGAGCAGACTTGTGCTGATGCCCCCGTCTCAGGCCGGTGGCAGGGGTTGGAAACCCGGCAGGGTGGACACCTCGACCGCGTCGATCTGTCCGGCCGGCAGGTAGCGTTTGGCGTAGTCGAGCCACACGCCCTCGTTGATGAAGACATCGAAGAGGTCGGGGTCGATGTGACCATCGAGCTTCATGCGACCGAGGATGGTCAGGGCCTGCGACAACGGCATGGCCTTCTTGTAAGGGCGATCGCTGGCGGTCAGTGCCTCAAAGACATCGGCGATGCCCATGACCCGGGCCTGGACCGACATCTGCTCGCGCTTCAGGCCCTTGGGATAGCCCTTGCCGTCCATGCGTTCGTGATGGCCGCCGGCGAATTCAGGGATCCGCCGCAGGTGTTTGGGGTAAGGCAACGCTTCGAGCATGCGGATGGTCGCGACGATGTGATGGTTGATGATGCCACGTTCCTCGGCGGTGAGCGTGCCCTTGGTGATGGTCAGGTGTTTGACCTCATCGGCGCTGAGGATCGGTTGCACGCTGCCATCGGGCGCGGTCCAGGTGCGGGCGGCGATCTCGCGGACGCGTTGTTGATCCTCGCTGCGCATGGCTTCGCCACCGGTGTTGGCCGTGCGCAGGAAGGCGCACTCGTCATCCAGGCGCGCGCAGGTCTGCCGCCAAGTGGCCTCGGCAGCGGCGCGCTCGCCGCCAGCCAAGATGGTCCTGAGCATGAGGATCTCGGCATCGCGCTTGAGCGCAGCGAAACGGGTATCGATCAGGGCGATGCGGTCGAACAGGGCCGAGAGCTTGGTCGCCTTGTCCATCACCCATTCCGGCGTGGTGATCTTGCCGCAGTCGTGGATCCAGCCGGCCAGGCGCAATTCGTAGCGGTCGGCCTCGGTCATGGTGAAGGACGTGAGCGGACCGCGTTGGCACCGCGCGGCGGCGTCCGCCAGCATCATGGTCAGTTCCGGCACCCGCTTGCAGTGGCCGCCGGTGTAGGGCGATTTCTCGTCGATGGCGGTGGCGATCAGGCGGATGAACGATTCCAGCAGGTCCTGCATGCCGGCGATGAGCTGGTGCTTGGTCAGTGCGGTGGCGGCCTGCGAAGCCAGGCTTTCGGCCAAGCGCTGGTCGGTCTCGCTGAAAGGCACCACCTGACCGAGTTCATCGCGGGCATTGAGCAGCTGGAGGACGCCGATGACCTCAGTCTCATGATTGCGCAGCGGCACGGTCAGGAAGGAGGTCGAGCGGTAGCCGGTGCGCTGATCGAAGGCGCGGGTGCCGGAGAAGTCGAAGCCCTGCGCATGATAGGCATCGGGAATATTGACGGTCGTGCCGTCGAGCACCGCGCAGGCCACTACCGAACTGCGGTTGGGCGTGCCATCGGGCAGGTGCAACGGGATGCTGGTGAAGGTGATCTGCTTGCCGCTGGTGCCGCCGATCCACAGGTCCAGCGAATCGGAGCGCAGGATCTCGAAGCGCAGCTGATCATCCTCGCCCAGCGAATAGATCGTGCCGCCGTCCGCGTTGGTGATGTCCTTGGCACCGAGCAGGATCTGTTCCAGCAGCTTCACCGGATCTCGTTCCGCCGACAACGCGATGCCGATGGAGTTCAGCTGCTCGATACGTTTGGTGAAGGCATCAGGACCGGTCGACATGGCGACGGAGGATAGGGACGGCGGTTGGGGCGGCAACGTTGGCTACCGGCCGGGGGCCGGCCGGTCTATTCCGATGTCCGATGGCCGGTGTCCGATGTGCGATGTCCTTTGCTGAGGAGGATCGTGGAGAACAGGGAGCCCCCTCCCTCATTGGGCGTCAGGTTAGTTCTAGAGCCGACTCACAGGAGACATCGGACATCGGACATCGGACC
>JANPIY010000546.1:0-11050 GCA_031425255.1 Planctomycetota bacterium | reverse complement strand
GTGAGCGCGGACCATGGCGTCCATCCGCGGGAGGACCTCTCGCGCGAACGCCTCGCGCTGCGGCCGCGTGGTGCCATCCAGCAGGGTTTGCAGCACGTCGTGGGCATCCAACACCTGGAGCTGGCCCTCATCCAGGGCGAGTTCCGCCGCCGGGTCGTTCCGGAGAGCGGTCACCAGCGCCTCCCGCCTGGGGGAGGCCACCACCGCCAATCCTCCCGCCTGCATCGCCAGCGCCGAGAGGAGATGGTCCCTGATGCGTTGCACCATGAGTCCATCATCGGTGAAGAACTGCACGTGATGTGAACCGACGATGCGGTTCAGAGGAGTCGAGCTGATGAGGGAAAGCGTCATGGCTACCTGGCGTCCGCAGCGGGACTGGTTCTCGGGCGATGGCAGCGCTCCTCAATCAGGCTCTTCATGATCACGGCCACCCCTATTCCGGTATGGTGAAGAAGAAGGTCGAGCCGACGCCGACGGTGGAATCGACCCAGATGCGTCCGCCGTGCCGCTCGACGATCTTCTTGCAGGTAGCCAAGCCGATGCCGCTTCCCGGCACCTCGACCTCATGGGAAAGGCGCTGGAAGAGGTTGAAGATGCGCTGGGTGGATTCCTTGGCGATCCCTGGGCCGTTATCGGTCACCGAGAAGATCCACTCGTGCTCGCCGCTGCGCGCCGCGACGGTGATATGTGGTTGCTGGACGCAGAACTTGATGGCATTGCCGATAAGGTTCTGGAACAGCCTGGTCAGATTCACGCGATTGGCGCGGATCCGCGGCATGGCGTCGCTCACCAGCACGACCTCACGCTGACGGATCGCCTCATCGAGATTCGCCAGCGCCTCACGCAGGGAGTCTGCGCTGTCGATGACCTCGACCGGCGCGTCCGCTCCCCCGGCCTGGGAGTAATCGAGGATCCCACGGATCAACCGGCCCATCAAGGCGGTCCCATTGGTGACATGAGCGAAATAGCGCTTGGCCTGATCATCGAACAGGCTGGCGTAGCGGGCTTCGAGGACTCCCAGGTAACTGGAAATGGTACGTAGGGGTGCCTGCAGATCGTGCGATACCACGGCGGCGTACTCGACCAGTTCGGCATTCGAACGGGCCAGGCGCAACTCCAGCATCTTCCGTTCGGTGACATCCAGGTTCACCCCGACCACGCGCGTGGCGTTGCCCTGCTCATCATAGTCGGCTGAACCCTTGGCCTCGATCCAGTGCAGCGAGCCATCGGGCCAGATGATGCGGTATTCGCCATGAAAGGGTCGGGCGGTGGCCAGGCTTTCCGCGATCTTCCCCTCTATTCCGGCGAGATCATCCGGGTGGACCCTTTTCGCCCAGTCAGCGTACGTGCCGTCGAAAGCACGCGGAGGCAAGCCGAACAACGCCTCCAGTTCCGTGGTCCAGACCACCAGACCGCTGCGCACATCCCAGTCGAAGGTCCCGACGCGGCCCACCGACTGGGACAGCTCCAGGCGCTTGCGCACCAGGGCGGTCTCCTCATTGCGCTTCTGCTCGGTCAGATCGGTGACGAGCACGCACACCGCCGAGATGCCATGAGGCACCAGCGTGCTCACCGACAACAGCACGCTGAGTTCTCCACCCTCGACTGGCTGGAGGAGGAAATCCGCCCGGCTGGGGATCTCGAGGCCACGGTGGATGAGCCGTGCGAATGCGGTCTGGTCGTCGTCGCGCAGGAGGACCGCGAACGATCTGCCGATGAGGGCGTCGACCGGCAGGCGGACCATCTCCGAAAAACGGCGGTTGGCATAGAGGATGCAGCCATCGAGAGCGAGCGTGACCGCGCCTTCGTTCATGGTGTCGAACAGCACCCGGTAGATGTGATCGGCACTCTGGAGGGTGTAGACCTGGCCGTCATCGGCGAGGAAACCATCGACCGCGCCCCGGCGGATGGCGTCGATGACATCTTCCGCCTGCGCCAGCTTCTGACGCAGCTGGAGGAAGTCGCTCGCACTGGCGATCGCAGCCTGGTCGTTCATGGGCAACCCACCGCCAGGCGCGTGAGCAGGACGCCGGTATCCGATAGGTCGCCGACAAACATCTGACGGGGCAGCGGCCAGCTCTTGATCAGCGTCGGGATCACCACCACGTCGTCGGCCAGGGCGGTCGCCGGGTGCTTGGCGATGTCGATGACGTTCACCTCATATCGTCCGTGCAGGTGGTCCCGGCCGAAGGCGTGGATGTTCGTCAGCGCACGACGCGAGACCGGCTTGATGTCTGCCACGTAGAGCGTGAAGACATGCGTTGCCGGCGTGGGGATCCGCCGCGAGCGCTTACCGCGTGTCATGGCAGAACCTCGTGGTCTGGGTTGGCTGGCCTTGCGGCCCATCGCTGGCGTGAAGCGGCGCACCTGGGGTCCTTCATCGCGTCGTGGGGCGCGGGCGGAGATCGAGACCGACCAGCACGGCTTCCGTATCCGACAGGTCGCCGATGATCTGACGCACCGGCTCGGGCAGGTGCCGGACCAGCGTCGGCAGCGCCAGGATCTGGTGACCCGCCGCCAGACGTGGCTTGCGGGTGAGATCGATCACCTCGATGGAGTAACGCCCGGTGAGATGCTCATCGCAGATCTTCTTGAGATTGTCGAACGCGGTCAGCGACTTGGGGGTCTGTCCCGCCGTATAGAGCCGGAGCACATACGAGGCGGGCGCGGTCGCCTTCGCCTTCAATCGCAGGGGAGTCGGTGCATTCATGGCAGCGGTATCCTGGGGCGGATGACGATGGCCGTTCTGAGTGTTCTTAGTGGAGATCATGCCGAGCGCACCTCGACCGGTCGTGCGAGAGCATCCATGGCCGTTTCGCGTGCGCTCCCGACCAGGACTCCCTTGGCACCACGATGGATGGACAGCAACTGCATGCCGGATCTGCCCATGGTGAATTCGCGGACCTGATTCGAATGGGCCATGCCACGCGATTTGAGGATGGTGAGGAGCCGGATGCGTTCGCCGTCCAGCTCGGTCGAACGCAGCAGGATCCAGGTATCCATCAGCGAGGAGATGTGCGTCTCGGTCCCCTCCAGGTCCGCGCCCGAGAACGTCAGGCTGGTGAAGAGGCAGGTGATGCCGTTGCTCTTCATCACGTCGATGAGGCGCGTCAGCATGGCCTTGACATCGGCGGCCAGGCCAGCGGCGATGAAGTTCGAAATCGGATCGATGATCACCACCGCTGGTTTGTAGGCGGTGACCACCGCGATGATCTGCACCAGATGCATCTCGAGTCCGAATGTGGTCGAACGCGTGGCCTGGATCTTCAACAGGCCTTGGTCGATCCACGGCTGGAGGTCGTTGCCGACCGAGCGCATGTTGCGCACGATCTGTTCACCCGATTCCTCGAAGGCGAACATCAGGCAACGTTCGCCGCGCCGGCAGGCGGCGGCCGCGAACCACGAGCCGAGGCTGCTCTTGCCGGTGCCGGCGGTGCCCGAGATCAGGATGCTGGTCCCCTGCATGAAACCCTTGCCGCTGAGCATCTGATCGAGGCCCTCAACACCGGTGGAGATGCGCCGGGTCGAGACCCGGGTCGACAACCCGATGGTGGAGATGGGAACCACCGAGATGCCCTCCGGGCCGATCAAGAACGGGACCTCATTGGTGGCATGCGGCGAGCCACGATATTTGACCACCCGCAGGCGGCGGGTGGAGATCTGATCGGTCACCCGGTTGTCGAGAGCGATGACGCAGTCCGAGACGTATTCCTCGATGCCGAAGCGGGTCAAGGTACCGGTCCCCTGTTCGCCGGTGATCACCGCGGTGAGGCCCTTCTCCTTGAGCCAGCGGAAGAGGCGGCGCAATTCGGCGCGGATGAGGCCCTCGTTGTTCAAGGCCGAGAACAGCACCTCCAGCGTGTCGATGACGATGCGTCTGGCTTTCACCCGTGCCACCGCGTGTTCGAGCCGGATGAAGAGCCCATCGAGATTGAAATCTCCGGTCTCGACGATCTCGCTGCGTTCCAGATGCACGTGATCGATGATGACCATCCGTCGCCGCACCAGGGCAGGGATGTCATAACCGATGGACGCGAGGTTGAGCGTCAGCTCATCGGTCGGTTCCTCGAACGAGACGAACACGCCCGGTTCATGGAAGCGCACGGCGCCGTTGAGCAGGAACTGCATGGAGAAGACCGTCTTGCCCGAACCCGCACTGCCGCAGACCAGGGTCGGCCGCCCGCGTGGCAGGCCACCGCCGGTGATCTCATCGAAGCCACTGATACCCGTGGGGGCCTTGGCGATCGGGGCTGGGTTGATCCGAGGATGAACTCCACGCATGCGCTGTCCTTGTGGCTTTGACCTGCTCGCGCGGAATCGGTGGAAGGATGCGCGCCCGGAGTGGGCCGTGTTCCGCAGAGGTGGAGGTTCTGTAACATTTCTGGATGATGTGACAAGTGCGATAAAGCACGGATTATTCCTGCAAAATGCAATACCGTTGCTGGTATCCCGGAGGAAACGGCAGACGAGATCACGTGACGGAAATGCTTGGCGTCGAAGCGATCCCGCCCGCTGCCATTGCTGTGGCACGCCGGTGCCAGACCGCTGTGAAGGCCCCGGCCCACTCACATCAACGCACAGGGTCGTACCCACCGGCCACTCCATAAGGGGACAGCACCATCTGCCAGAGCTGGTTCTTACGGGCGCGGAAGGAGCCGGCGCAGCTCAGCAGGTAATAACGCCACAGCCGCCGGGTCTTCTCGTCATACGGGCGATCCAAGCGCGACCAGGATTCATCCAGACGCCGATGCCATTCCATCAACGTACGGTCGTAGTCGGGTCCGAAACCATGCCAGTCCTCGATGACGAATTCGCCTTCCACCGCTGCGGTCAACCATTGCGCCGAAGGGATGACCGCGTTCGGGAAGATGTACCGATCGAGCCAACCATCGAGGGAGCACGATGAACGGTTCGCGCCTATGGTATGAAGCAGGAAGAGACCGTCGTCCTTCAGGCAGCGCCGCACGGCCTTCATGTAGGTGCGGTAATTATGATGGCCGACGTGCTCGAACATGCCGATGGAGAAGATCCGGTCGTACTCACCCTGCATCTCACGGTAGTCCTGCTCGATGATCTCGACCGGCAGATCCCGGCAGCGTTCCCGGGCTACCACCGCCTGCTCATGCGAGATGGTGATGCCGACCACCTCGACGCCGTACATGGTGGCCGCGTGGTGAGCGGCGGCGCCCCAGCCACAACCGATATCGAGCACGCGCATGCCCGGGCGCAATCCGAGTTTGCGGCACACCAGATCGATCTTGTCGTATTGCGCCTGTTCCAATGTCCCGGCCTGACGCCAGTAGCCGCAGCTGTAGATGCGCTGTTCCCCCAGCATTGCCCGGTACAGCCCCGGATCGAGATCGTAGTGCCGGTGCGCCACCTCGCGTACGCGCGAGGGTTTCTGACGGTTGATCAGACGCGAGCGGAATTCGTCGAGCCAATCGCGGATGCGCCAACGCTCGTCCATATGCGAGCGCAGCAGGCGGGTGAAGAATCCATCCAGTTCACGGCAGTCCCACCAGCCGTCGACATAGCTCTCACCCAGCCCCAATGAACCGTCGATGATGATGCGCCGCAAAGCGCGCTCGTCGTGCAGTTGGACATCCCACGGGCGACCGCCATCGAGCCGGATATCGACACGCGCCAAGGCCTCTTCCAGGAATTTGCGTGCGCCGCTGGTACGGACGGCGTGGGCCAGGGCCAACAACATGACTCCTCCATCGGTGACCCACCGGGATGGCCAGGATCATGGCCCCGTTGGCAGATGCATTCGCGAGAGCGTTCCGCATGCCAATCGCGCGGCGAGATGGACGTGGTGACCGCCAGCCACCAATGCTATCCGCGCTCCATCCTGGCTCGGTCCCATTGAGGGTCAGTAGGAGGCTGAACCGTCCGCTGCCACGGCAACCACTGGAAAGGTTCTAGACCGATGACCAGTAGGTGGACAGCTTGGCGATCAACGTCCTATACCCGTCCCAATCACTAGGTTTGGTCAGGAATTCGCGCGCCCCCAGGCGCAAGCAGGCCTCGCGGTCGGTCGGCCGACTGGAAGAACTGAGCATCACCACGGGCAAGGTCGACAGCTCCGGCCGCCCACGTACGTGCGACAGGAAGTATTTGCCGTCCCGCTTGGGCAGGTGCAGATCGACCAGCGCCAGGCACGGAATCGGTCTCCGACTAGGATCGAGCAGGCGGATGCCCTCATCCACTTCGGTGGCGATCACCACTTCGATGGCGGGCGCGAGGTCACGTACACATTCCTGAAACAGGAAGACGTCACCGGGATTGTCCTCCACGACCAGCACCTGTGAGCGCACGGGAATGGTCACGGCTGAGCAGCGTCTGGGACGGTCTGAGCGACCGCTGCCGGGTCCAACGTTTCGGCTGAGAGTGCTGGCAAGGTGAAGCGGAAGGTCGACCCCTTGCCCACCTCCGAGTCCACCGAGATGTCGCCTCCATGATGGCGTACGGCTTTACGGCAGATCGCCAGGCCGATGCCGGTGCCGCTGTACTCGGCGCGCGAGTGCAGCCGCTGGAAGACCTGGAAGATGCGATCTCGGCATTCAGCTGGGATGCCGATGCCGTTGTCATGGATGGCGAAGGCCCACCAACCGCCCTGACGCTCGGCCTCGATGCGGATCATGGCGGGGATCTCCGGCCGGCGGAACTTCAACGCGTTGCCGATGAGATTCTGAAAGATCTGGCCGATCATCACCTGGTCGCCGCGCACCACCGGCAGGCCATCATAGATGACCTTCCCCTCGCTCTCGGCCAGCGCCGGTCCCAGGTTGAAGAGGATGCGTTCCAGGACCTCGTCGCAGGCGACCTCGGTGGTATCGATGTCCTTGCCGAGGCGGGAAAACGACAGGATGTCGCGGATGAGGCCCTGCATGCGTTTCGCATTGTCGACCAGCTGGCCGAGGAAGTTACGGCCCGGTTCATCCAGCACGGCCTGGTAGCGATCATGCATCAGCGATGCATAGGACGAGACCATGCGCAGCGGCTCCTGCAGATCGTGCGAAGCGATGTAGGCGAACTCCTCGAGTTCAGCGTTACTGCGCGCGAGTTCCTCGGCCTTGGAGATGAGGGTGGCTTCGGCCTCCTTGCGCACCGTGATGTCCTCGATCAGACCGTCGATGGTGAAACTCCCATCGGCCTCCTGCAGCAGGGTCTTGGAGAGAGAGACCCAGATCTGGACGCCGTCGAGGCGGCGATGCCGCACATGCCACTCGTGGATCCGGCCGGTGCGATGCAGCGCTTCGGTGAGCCCCTGCCGATCGCTGTCGACCAGGTAGAATTGCGACATGCTCATGGTGCGCGGGTCAACGTTGGGATTGACGCCATAGATGCGCATGAAAGCGGGGTTCGCGGCGATGATCCGGCCGTCCAGCATGCAGCGGAAGACCCCGACGTTGAGCCGGTTGAGCAGGCTTTCGAGGCGGGTCTCCAGGCGGTCGGCGCGACGCTCGGCGGCGACCCGCAACTTCTCCGACTGGTAGTGGATGGCGCGGGTCTTATTGAAGAGATCGACGAAGACCGAGACCTTGGCGCGCAGGATCTCAGGGATCACCGGGGCGTAGATGTAGTCGACCGCACCGAGGGAATAGCCCTTGGAGGCATGGTTGTCGGTCGCGCTCAGCGCGGTGATGAAGATGATCGGGGTGTGTTCACTCTTGCGCCGCTGACGGATGAGGGCGGCGGTCTCAAAGCCGTCCATCACCGGCATGCTGACGTCCAACAGGATGACGGCGAAGTCATGGACCAGGACCAGGCGCAAGGCTTCCTTGCCGGAGCGCGCGATGATCAATTGCTGACCCAGCTCGCCGAGCACGGCGGTCAGGGCGACGAGTTTGTCGTTGCGGTCATCGACCATCAGGATCTTGGCCGGCTCTTGGAGCGGAGCATCGGCCAGCAGGAGAGGGAGATCGTTCATGGTGCGTCCTCAGGTCCGAGGAGCGACAGGGTGGTAGAGCCAGACGCAGAGGGTCGAGAGCAGTTGATCGGTATCCACCGGTTTGGAGACGTAGTCCGAGGCACCGGCATCGAGGCACTTCTCGCGGTCCCCCTTCATCGCCTTGGCGGTGAGGGCGATGATCGGCAATGATTTGTACTGCGGATTCAGACGGATCGCCCGCATGGTGTCGTATCCGTCCATCTCCGGCATCATGATGTCCATCAGCACGATCTCGATGTCGGGATCGGCTGCCAGGGCGTCGATGGCGTGGCGCCCATCCTCGGCCGAGGTGACGTCCATCTCATACCGTTCCAGCAGGCTGGTCATGGCGAAGATGTTGCGGATGTCGTCGTCGACCACGAGCACCTTGCGGCCGTTGAGGACCTCCTCCGGCCGGTGGAGATCGTTGATCATCTTCTTCTGCGCCGGCGACAAGCGCTGATGCGAGCGATGGATGCAACTGGAGACCTCATCGAGCAGCAGCTCCGAGGCGCGGAAATCCTTGACCACGATCGCCTTGCTGAGGATGCGCAGAGCCGCGTCGTCCTGCGCCGCGAGGTCCTTGCCGGTGTAGATGATCAGCGGCGTGAAATGTTTGGCGAGCAGGGCCTGCACCTGCTCCACCAGCGCCACGCCACCCCCGTCCGGCAGGCCCAGGTCGAGCACCACGCAATCGAAACGCTGCTGCCGCAGCAGTGCGAGCCCCTCGCTGGCGCTGCCCACCGCGACGACCTCCAGACCCTTGCCCGCGACCAGGTTGATCACGTGATCACGCTGGACGGGATTGTCCTCGATCACCAGCAGGCGTCTGGTGTCGCTGGAGGTGAAGGTGCGCAGATCACCCAGGAGCTGGGCGATCTGCTCGTTGGTGATCGGCTTGGTCAACATGCCGTAGGCGCCCAGCCGCAGCGCCCGCTCGCGATCGTCATCGTTGGAGACCACCTGGACCGGGATGTGACGGGTGGAGAGGTCGTTCTTGAGGCTCTGCAGGACGCGCCAGCCCTCGATGTCCGACAGTTTGATGTCGAGGATGATGGCTGACGGGCGGTACTGGCGGGCGAGCGAGATCGCCGCGCCCCCCCGCGAGGTGACCAGGACCTTGAAGCCCTGGGTACGGGCCGCCTCGAGCAGGTAGAGCGCGAAGGCCCGGTCATTGTCCACGATCAGGAGCACGGCATCGCCATCGATCAAGCGATCGCGATCGTCGCCGAACTCGTTGCTGACCACCCCGACGGCCGGGATCTCCAGGGTGTGTTGGATCGGGAGCGCCAGGCGACGCTCCGCGCGTTCGTTCACCGGCAGCCGACGGAAGGCCTTGGGCGGCACATAGACTGCCGGCAGGAACAAGGTGAAGCGGCTGCCGCGGCCGGGATGCGATTCCAGGCGGATCTCACCGCCGAGCATGAGCGAGATCTCGCGGCTGATGGCCAGGCCGAGGCCGGTGCCGCCATATTTGCGACTGGTCGAGCCGTCGGCCTGCTGGAAGGCCTCGAAGATGATCTGCTGTTTCTCGGTGGGGATGCCGATGCCGGTATCGATGACGCTGAAGGACAAGACGCCGCCTTCGCTGTGGTTGAGCGATTCGTTGCCTTCGTTCCAGCCCTTGAGCGGGTGCGAGATGTGGATGCTGACCGTACCCGAATCGGTGAACTTGAAGGCGTTCGACAGCAGGTTCTTCACCACCTGCTGCAGACGTTTGACGTCGGTGTGGATGAGGCGTGGCAGATCGTCTTCGAGCACGATGCGGAAGTCGAGGTTCCGCGATTCGGCGACGTGGGCGAAGGTGCGCTCGATGTAATCGCGCAGGTCGGTGAGCAGCAGGTCGCTGGCCTCGACCGTGACGGTGCCCGATTCGATCTTCGACAGGTCGAGGATGTCATTGATGAGCGAGAGCAGATCGTTGCCGGAGGCGTGGATGGTCTTGGCGTAGTCGACCTGCTTGCCCGAGAGGTTGCCGTCGGGATTGCGTGAGAGCTGATCCGAGAGGATGAGCAGCGAATTCAGCGGCGTACGCAGCTCGTGCGACATGTTGGCGAGGAATTCCGACTTGTACTTGGAGGTCAGCGCGAGCTGGGCGGCCTTTTCTTCGAGCGCGGAACGGGCCTGTTCGACCTCCTGGTTCTTGCGCTCCACTTCGACGTTCTGGTTGGCGAGCAGGCCGGCCTTCTCTTCGAGCTGCTGATTGGTCTTCTGCAGTTCCTCCTGCTGACTCTGCAGTTCACGCGCGAGCGACTGCGATTGCTCGAGCAGGTCCTCGGTGCGCATGTTGGCGGCGATGGTGTTGAGCACGATGCCGATCGATTCCATCAGCTGGTCGAGGAACACCTCGTGGGTCTGGCTGAAACGTTCGAAGGATGCCAGTTCGAGCACGCCCTTGACCTGCCCTTCGAAGGGCACCGGCATGACGATGATGTTCTTCGGCCGGGCGTCACCCAGGCCGGAGGAGATGCGGATGTAGTCCTCGGGCACGTCGCTGAGGATGATGCGCTTGCCTTCGAGCGCGCATTGGCCGACCAGGCTTTCGCCCAAGCGGTACTCGCGCGCATGGTCGGCGCCGATGGCGTAACCGGCCAGCAGCTTCAGCTTCGGACCTTCGCGCAGGGCGGTGGTCTCGTCCTTGGGCGTATCGAGGGTGTAGAACACCGCCTGCTGGGCGGCCACCACCGGTGCCAGTTCCGAGAGGATGAGCCGGCCCACCGCGAGCAGGTCCTTCTGGCCCTGGAGCATGCGCGAGAACTTGGCGAGGTTGGTCTTCAGCCAGTCCTGCTCGTTGTTCTTGATGGTGGTCTCGCGCAGGTTGCGGATCATCTCGTTGATGTTGTCTTTGAGCGAGGCCACCTCGCCCTGCGCCGCGACCGCGATCGAACGGGTGAGGTCGCCCTTGGTCACCGCGGTGGCCACGTCGGCGATGGCGCGCACCTGGGTGGTGAGGTTGGCCGCCAGCTGATTGACGTTGTCGGTGAGGTCCTTCCAGGTACCGGCCGCGCCCGGCACCGACGCCTGACCGCCAAGTTTACCTTCGACGCCTACCTCGCGTGCCATATCGGTCACTTGGTCGGCGAAGATCGCCAAAGTGTCGGTCATGTTGTTGATGGT
>JANPIY010000545.1:0-5840 GCA_031425255.1 Planctomycetota bacterium | reverse complement strand
GCGGGGGCTGCGGTAGTCGGAATCAGAGGAGACGTGGGCGATGTTGCATCCGAGTACAGGAACCAGCCCAGCGCCGCTGCGCATGCGGGCACCAGAATCAGTCCAGCTCGGGTCACAGAATTCATGAGCCGCCCTCAGAGGTCGGGGAGCGTGACAAGAGAGAATGCCTGCGCAATAACTATCTGGTAGTCGCGTGAAACCTCAGATATTTCAGCGATTCGAGCGCTCTGCCAGATCCGATCACATGCTGGGTTCCACCGGCGTCTTCTCCTTCGGGACTTTGCTTCGCCGTCCACGTACGGACCTCTTGTGTTCGCTTCTCACGAATCCGTGATTAATTTTCTTTTTGCCTTGGCTTGGCTTGGCCTTGACTGTTATTTCGTTGTTTAACTTTATTCGAACCTCTCTTTGATGTATTCGATCACTCACACTTGCTCATGCGTTACGCCGACACCGGGCTCCTGCCCTGGACAACACCCTCGCCGAGCGCTTGAACCGCCCGGTGGCCATCGGCCGCACGAACGACCACTTCATCGGCTCGGTGACGACGGGGCGGCCACTGTATCCTTGGCGTCTCCCACATCCGCCTAGCGTCGCTTTCTTGAGGAGTCCTCCGTGCACAAAAAAAGCCCCAACCTATCTTGTTGAATTCGAAACGATGCTCGCTGACTACGAGGCGTGTATGGCTGCGCACCCGGAAGCTCCGCGGAGCCAGCGGCAGACCGGCCTTCAGCGACTCGATCACCTCAGCCTCGTCGAGGGACACCCATGGGAGTCGTGGTACCCGCCCAATGCCCAGCTGGCGACGAACGGCTGCTACCAATGTGCGGCTGAGCCCGATGTGGATGGCTAAATAGGCATCCTCGATGATTCCCAGGTCCTTGAGTCGCGGCTTCAGCAGGCGGTATGTGGCCGAAAAAATGCCGTACGCGTTGAGGACGCCCTGCGGGGGGATGCTGACCGAGAGCGACAAGGAGAAGGCCGCCGAAGGCTTCTTCGAATGGGCCCCAGGAATGTCGAACGTCACTATCACGGCGCAGGACTTCAGCCAGTTCGGGATCCTCGAACTGCGCTGAGCTGGGAGCGCCGACTTCCGTCGGCCGGTGTACCAGGCATGGCCGGTGCACATACGATCCTCGCAAGATCATCGACAAGCCATGATCTGCGCGGGGTGGACCGGCCGACTGAAGTCGGCGCTCCCAGGGTTACACGATCTGCCCGAGCCGTTCGCGCACCAGTTCGCGCTGGCCGCCGGCATTGACCACGCGCAGCAGGATGTCGCGGTCGGGCACGTCGAGCTTGTCGAGCACGGCGGTGAAGCTGGCGACCTGCGCCTCGGCGCGCAGATAGGTCGACAGCACTTCCCATAAGCGTTCGCCCTTGAGGTAGGTGCGGCACCACGTCAGGCCCTCCTTGTAGACCATGCGGCTGGCCAGGCGCTTGGCGAGGATGGCGATGCGGTGCGGACGTGGG
Source organism: Planctomycetota bacterium (assembly GCA_031425255.1). Lineage (GTDB taxonomy): Bacteria > Planctomycetota > UBA11346 > UBA11346 > UBA11346 > BOG-1363. The sequence goes on along the minus strand of JANPIY010000545.1, from coordinate 4,367 downwards.
ATGCGCTCGGTCAGCCGCGCGCTGAAATCCTCGACCATCACCGCCGGGCAATGGCAACGCAGGTGGCGCAGCCAGGTGGCCTGGAAGCCGGGGTCCTCGAAATGGGCCTGGATCACGGTCTCCAGCAGGCCGCTGACGCGGTTGATCTCCTCGCTGAATTCCGGTGAGAGGGCCGACAACGTGACCTCGCGGCCGCGCCTGATCCAGGCGCTGACCAGGGCCTTGGCCTCGTCGTCGCAGCGGTCGCGGATGAGGCCGATGGTCTCGCGCACGTAGCGTTCCTTGCGCGCGATGAACTCCTCGTCGCTCATCACCAGGCCGGCCAGCACCTCGTAGCTGGAGCAGATCACGCCGCCCTTGTTGGCCGAGGAGTCCTTGATCACCAGCAGGCCGGCGCGCTCCAATTGCACGCGGGCCTGCGGCGTGAGGAAGATGTTGGCGCCTTCGACCATGCCCTTGGCGCTGGGCTTGCCGTCGGCGCGCAGGAACTCCTGCCAGTTATCGTCGTTGATGGTGTAGGGCCGACCGCCGCAGGGCAGGAAGAGGTCGGTGACCACGGTGTTGTGCAGGGTGTTGCGGAAGGCCTCGCCGGCCTTGTCGCTGGCCGGCACCACCTTCGCTCCGGAGCCACGCAGGAAAGTCGGCGAGAAGCGCGCCACGCCCTGCGCCTCCTGCACCAGCCGCAGCAGCTCCGGCCAGTGCAGCCCGTGCGGATCGTAGACCGCGCCGGTGCCGTCGCTGATCGCCACCACCTTCACCCTGGGACCGTGTTCGCGGTGCAGGATCTTCAGCAGGTTGCCACCGACATCGCCGTCGGGACCGCCGGTCATCTTGACGGTATAGGACGACGTCGGGGTCAAGCCGATCAGCGGCAGCACGGTGTCGACCCAGCGGAAGATGCCCTCGCTGGTGACGCCGAACTCCTTGTGGTTGATGCCCGAGCCGGGTTTCGACGACATCAGCGTGGCATGGTGCGGCAGGCCGCGGATCGCTGCGCGCCTGGCCACCCAGTGGATGCGCTCGGGTGTCATGTTCTCGTCCGGACCGAGGAAGATCAGGTCGTGTTCGCGTTGTTCGTCGTGCGGCCCGATCACCTCCGGCACCTGGCCTTCCGGCAGGATCAGGTCGATCAGGCCATCGACCAGTTGCTTGACCGCGGCATTGGCATCGCCGCCGGGTTCGACCAGGGCGATACATTTGCTGCCGCCTTCGGGGATGTCCTTGTTCTTGAGCTGCTGCGCCCAGGCGAGGTCGTAGACCTCTTTGAGCAGGCCGTCGCGCGCGCGCTGGTACTGACCGTTGTTGCGCGGGATGAGGATGCGTAGCCCACCGCGGGCGGAGGCGCGGAAGCGGATGTGGAAACCGCGGCAGTGCGCACCGCTGAAGTAGAACAGCCCGTAGGGCTTCTGCGGGAAACGTTCCGCCGGCAGCGCGTCGCGGTCGATCTTGAAGGCCAGCCCGAGACGGCCGACCCGGAAGGCATTGGTCAGGCGCACCGCGGCGATGAAGCCCGACATCGCTTCGAGCACCGCACGGTGCGCTTGCACCTCCACCGCCTGCAGACGGATCAGCAGCAGCCGATGGCGTTTGACCCAGGCGCCACGGCCGATGATCGCTCCTGGGCGGAAACGCGCGGCGAGCAACGCGACCAGATCGCGGCACAGCTCGGGATAGGTGCGGACGACCTCCTCACCCTCCTCATCGACCTCGAGGTAGCGATGCCCAGGGCCCAGCAGCTGGCCGCTGAAGGCGATGGCGGCGCGCAGCACCTCCAGTTCGTCGAGGGTGTAGGTCCCGGCGGCGAAGAGGTCGCCGAGCCGGTCGCGGTACTGCCGACGGAGCGCACGCAGGTCATCCTCGACCGCCTGCGCGGTGCGCGCGGACAATGAGCGGCCGTTGGCGCCGGCAACATAGATGGTGCTGACCAGGGCCTTCTCATCGCCCTCCACCGCTGGCACCAGGTCGAGGTAGCCGCGCTGCAGCTCGATGCCGTGGCGAGCGATGGTGCGCGCCAGGTGCAGCAGCAGCTGCCAGGGATTGACGCCACTGGTGGCGGCGAGGAAACGGGTCACCTGTTTGCCGCCGACCTCGTGATCGACCGCCAGGTGCAGATCGTCGGCGCTGCGCAGGGCCGACCAGGCGTGGATGTGGCGCACCACCCGCTCGACGGTGCTGCGGGCGAGGTAGCCCTGGTCGACCGCATCGAGATACCGCACCGCCTGCAGGCTGCAGGAGTCGTCGGCTCCGCACACCGCCCGCTGGATCGCCGCGCGGTGGGCCGGCAGGTCGACGCTCATCGGCACCTGCCCTGGGCCGTAGCAGAACGCATAGATGAACAGCCGCCGGTCCTTGCTGGTGTGCAGTTCAAGACGGTGGAAGGGCCGTTCGCCGACGGCATGGACGACGTCCAGCAGGGTATGGGTGGCCGGTCGCCCGAAGACCAGCAGCTTGCCGGCCTCGCCATCGTCGACCATGGTCAGACGCGATTCCTTGGCATGGCGGAAGGCATGCAGCATCTCGAGATGACGGGTCTGCTCATCGCTGTCGGTGACCTGGAAGTAGTAGCGGGGCATCTGCTGGTGGAACCAGCGCACGGTCTCCTGCAGATCTCCGAGCAGGCGGCCCTGCAGGCGTTCGGTCATGGCGTCGACGTCGTTCTCGCGGGACATGGATGCGCTCTCCGGTGGCAGTATAACGCCACGATCGCAGGCCCCTGGCGGCCCACCTCGGCAGCCCTCGACAGGTGCTGCACACATCGCCGCGCAGCACTCAGTGCCACTCCGGATCCAGGCGCGCCACTCAATCGTCCTACCAACGGCAAGCCGCGTGGCACCGCGAGCACGCCGAGGCCAGAGCTGGAAGTCTCCGCTGTCTCCCCTCTGCGCCCTCCGCGGCCTCTGCGGTTGGACCATCTGTGCTGGACCTCCGGATGCATGGACCCGCATGGGATTGCGCGGGGCTTCATCCATTCCCACGCAGCCTGCGCGAAACAGCACTCAACAGACGCAAAGGAACACCGTTTTGACTCTGTGATCGGCGCCTCTCGCCCGTATCACTGCCATGACCAGGCAGCACGGCACCACAAGGACGTTTCCATGCGATACCTGAGCTCGAGACCCGGCTGGTTGCCGCTGCTGCTGACGGTGTGGGGAGCGATCGTCGGCAGCTCCGCCCAAGCCAGCGACAGCGACCTCGCCTTCTTCGAAACCAGGATCCGCCCCCTGCTGGTGGAGCACTGCCACTCCTGCCACTCGGTGAAGGCCGCTAAGAAAAAGGGCGGCCTGCTGCTGGATACGCGCGAGAGCCTGCTCAAGGGCGGCGACACCGGTCCCGCCGTGGTGCCGGGCAAACCCGCGCTGAGCCTGCTGATCACCGCGGTGGGCTACAACGACCCCGACCTGGAGATGCCGCCCAAGGAGCGCCTGCATGCCGGCCAGGTCGCCGACTTGACCACCTGGATCGCCGCCGGCGCGCCCTGGCCCGCCGAGGCCAAGCCGACGGCGACCGGCAAAGCGCACGACGGACCGGTCGCGATCGATCGCACCACCCACTGGGCGTGGGCGCCGGTCACCAGGAGCCCGGTGCCGACGGTGCGCGATCAGGCCTGGGCGAAGTCAGCCATCGATCGTTTCATCCTGGCGCGCCTGGAGGCGGAGAAGCTGCGCCCCGCCCCGGCCGCCGACCGGCGCACGCTCATCCGCCGGGCCGCCTTCGCCACCACCGGGCTGCCGCCGACGCCGGAACAGGTCGCGGCCTTTGTCGCCGATCCCGCGGCCAACGCCTTCGAACGGGTGGTCGACAGCTACCTGGCCACGCCCGCCTTCGGTGAACACTGGGGCCGCCACTGGCTCGACCTGGTGCGCTACGCCGAGACCCGTGGCCACGAGTTCGATGCGCGCATCGCCAACGCCTACCAATATCGCGACTACGTCATCCGCGCCCTCAATGCCGACGTGCCGTACAACCGCTTCGTGCAGGAGCACATCGCCGGCGACCTGCTGGCCGAGCCGCGCCTGGATCCGCAGACCGGCGCCGACGAGGCCGTGCTGGCCACCGGTTTCTGGTACCTCGGCGAGATGGTGCACTCCCCGGTCGACATCCGCCAGGACGAGGCCGAACGCATCGACAACCAGATCGATGTCATGGGCAAGACCTTCATGGCCTTGACCATCGGCTGCGCGCGCTGTCACGACCACAAGTTCGATCCCATCACCGCGCAGGACTACTACGCGCTCGGCGGCATCGTCCAGAGCAGCAGCTACCGCCAGGTACGTTTCGAAAGCGACCGCAGCAATCGGGCAGTAGCCGAGCGGCTATGGAAATTGCGCAGCGAACGCGAGACCGGCCTGCGCGCCAGCCTCGCCGAC
>JANPIY010000544.1:0-1802 GCA_031425255.1 Planctomycetota bacterium | reverse complement strand
CATAAATCGAACCGCAGAGGGCGCAGAGGGCGCAGAGGGAATACACAGGTATGGAAACGGTCTGACAACCGATCCTGACGGCCTTTTCCCCATCTCTGCGCCCTCTGCGTCCTCTGCGGTTGAATGCTCCCAGCTGTCTCTCATCCCCCACCCCATTTCACCCAGCGTTTGGCCTTCATCTCGAAGCGTGGCAGCGTGCCGGCACTGACCGTCGCCACCGGGATGCGCAACGCCAAGGTCGCGCGCAGTTCATCGCCCAGGGCCTTGGCCACCACCTTGGAGTCGGTCCCCTTCTGCGGCTCGATGGTGATCGCCAATTCCGCCATGCCGCGTTCGTCGGTGAGATCGACGCGGTATTCCGCGATGTCGCTGAAGCGCCGTACCACCGCCTCGATCGCGGAGGGATAGACGTTCACGCCGCGCACGATGACCATGTCATCGGTGCGGCCGAGGACGCCTCCGGCGAGCGCGAGGTGCGGCACCTCCGCCGGCGGATCGGTCGCCGCCTGCACCAGGTCCCCGGTGCGGTAGCGGATCAGCGGCGAGCCCAGACGCCCCAGCGTGGTCAGCACCAGTTCCCCAGGCATCCCAGGCGCAACCGGGCGGGCGCTGCGCGGATCGATGACCTCGGCGAGGTAGGCGGTCTCCAGCACGTGCAGGAACTGCGGGCGCTCGGGGTGTTGCCACGACACCGGACCGACCTCGGTCATGCCGTGGTGGTCGACGATGGCGGCGACCGGCCACAACTCCTCCAGGCGTCGGCGCACCGCCGGGATGCTGCCGCCGGGTTCGCCAGCGACGAAGAGGAAGCGCACGTCCGGCAGCGGGATGCCCTCCTCGATCGCCGCCTCGCCGAGGCGCAGCGCATAGGTCGGAGTGCAGCAGAGCACCGTCGCGGCGCTGTCGCGCATCGCTTCCAACCGCCCGCGGGTGCTGAGTCCGCCGCCAGGAATGGCCAGGCAGCCCATGCGCACGGCCGCCTCGAAGGCGGTCCAGAAACCGAGGAATGGGCCGAAGGAGAAAGCGGCGAACACCCGATCCGCCTGCGTCACGCCGACCGCGCGGTAGAAATGGGTCCACGAGTCGAGCATCCACGACCAGCTCTCGGCGGTATCGAGCCAGCGCAGTGGCAGCCCGGTCGAGCCGCTGGTCTGGCTGAAGCGCACGTAGCGCTCGACCGGAAAGGTCAGGTTCGAGCCGAACGGGCCATGCGCCGCATGGTCGGCGACCAGCTCGGCCTTGGTGGTGAAGGGGAACCGCGCGAGGAAGGTCGCGCGGTCGCAGTCGGCACCGCGCAGGCCGGCGGCCTTCATCTTCGCGGCATAGAACGGATTGCGTCCGTCGATGGCGATCAGCAGCGCACGCAGGTAGGTGTCCTGGTGCGCGAGAATGCCGGCGCGCTCAGACATGAACGGACGCTCGAGAGATATTCACCACAGAGCGCACAGAGCGCACAGAGGAAGGCATGCCCGCTTGGTGAAGCTGCTCCCCTCCCACGCAGGAACGACATGCCGTCAGGTGATCTCCGCTCTGTGTGCTCTGTGCGCTCTGTGGTGAATATCCCATTCCCGACCGTCGCAGGCCGTTCGACGTGGGGTGGGAACAAAGCGCCGGAGCACGCATGGAGGACCTACTTCGCGGCCGTCGGGCCGGCCGCCACGGGCGCGGCGGGCTTGGGCGCCGCGCCCGGCGCCGGTTTATAGTACGACACCAGCGTGCCGCCGACGGCGGCGAGGACGATGCCGAGCACGAACTGCCAGCGGATCGCGCCCCAGCCGTCGACCGGCGGGTGCAAGGCGATG
>JANPIY010000543.1:0-7959 GCA_031425255.1 Planctomycetota bacterium | reverse complement strand
GGAGCGGCGGCGCCGCCGCCTCCTAAGTGCGTGGGGCGCGGGGCGTGTTCCACTGGTTGGGGGACATCTCGGGAACGGCGCTCCCGGTGGGACTGTGGCCCCCGTACCCGGGGAACCCCCCCACTCCGCACCTCGCACCTCGCACGGCTGTCCCACTCGGCTCAGCCGAGCTTTTCGAGCACCTCGACCAGTTCACGCAGATGCAGGATCTCGGCGTCCGGAGCACACGCCACCAGGGCGTCATGTGCGTAGATATTTTCGGTGACCCGCAGACAGGTGCGGAAGCCATGGGCGCGTGCTCCCTGGATGTCCCGCAGGGGATGGTCACCAACATGCAGAATGCGGTCGGCGCTGACGCCCGCCTGATCGAGGGCGTGCTGGAAATGACGTGGATGTGGTTTGATCCAGCCGACCTCGCAGCTCAGGCTGTAAAAATCGATGTAGGCTGCGAGCCCGTGCCGCGCGAACCATTCACGGCAGGCATCGCCTGGCCAGGGCGTATGCGAAAGAATGCCGATCCGATAGCCGCGCGCTTTGAGCACGCTCAAGGCCGCCGCGCTGTCTCCGTAGGGGATGACGGTGTCGGTCAACCGTCCCGTGCAGCGCATGATCGCCTGTTGGACCCGGTGCGGATCACATTCGAGCGCACCGACCGCACCCACCCAACCGCTGAGCATGGCGGCGAAATCGAACTCGCGGTGTTCCGGGTTCAGCAGCGGATCGATCGAGCGCTTCCAGTCGCCCGCCAGATCACCCATCGCGTTCTCGGCAAAGGCTTGCGGAACCGTGCAGCCGAGAGCCGCGAGATCCTGTCCCAGGCGTTCGAAGGCCCGCCGCTGCGTTACCAGGTACGGCATGCCGTAGTTGGCGGCCAGGGTGTCACCCCAGTCAAGAGTCACGGTCGTGATGCGTCGCGTAGGGGCCATGTCATGCAGTCTCAATCGCTGGGGTGGGCTCCAAACGGAAAAGGTCTGCGCTCCGGCCAGGCGCCGAGATAGTCACGAGGATGGCTGAAGCAGACGCGGAACTGGTACGACGGGCCCTGGATGGCGATCGCAGCGCTTTCGAGGCGTTGGTATCGGCGCACGTCCTGCGTGCACGTGCCGTCGCCCGGGGGGTCCTGGGTGACGACCTGGCGGTCGATGACGCGGTGCAGGAATCCTTCATGCGCGCCTACAACCACCTGGGTCAGCTGGGGGATCCCGCGACCTTCCCCGCCTGGTTATGCACCATCGTCCGCAATGAGTCGGTGACCTGGCTGCGGCGCAATGCGAGAATGCGGACGGTCGATGACGAGCTGCTCAAAGAGATTCCCCAGCGCGAGCAGGAGGGTGAAAATCCGTTGCTGGAACGCCTGCGTACCTCGCTGGTGCGCATCCCACCGCAATATCGTGAGATCCTGGCGCTGAAGTACGAGGCCGGACTGGACTACGACCGCATCGCCGAAACCCTGGGCATCAGCGCGGCGAACGTCGAGAAGCGGCTGTATCGCGCCCGCCAGGCGCTGCTCGCGCTGATGCCGGACCTCGGCGCCTGACTCGAAGAAGACTCGCTGCGCTCGTCGTGCGAGGTGCGAAATGCGACGTCTTCAAGGACATGGCGATTCGGGATCAGAACAGCGTGTTCAGCTCTCCATCTCGATCGAGGTGACGGCGAGCGCAATCATCGCGCACTTCGCACTTCGCACCTCGCGCCTGCGAGCGAGGCGAGCAGCTCAGGCCGGCGGGACCGGCTTCCCCAGCAGCTTGGCGATGTTCGCGCGGTGGCGCACGATCACCAGCGACGCGACCAGGAAGAGAAAGATGGTCAGCGGGAGGTTGAGCACCGCCCACGGGCGTGGATACGTCGCCAAGTGTGCGAAAGGCATCGCCAACGCGGCGACCACCGATGCCGGCCCCACCGCATCACTGGCCTTGAGGCGGAAGACGCCATAGCCCATCGCCCAGGCCAGCAGCCAGATGGCGGAGGTGATCGCGGCCGCGACGTGGACCAGGCCGATCAGGACCCCCAGTGAGGTCGCCACCGCCTTACCACCCTGGAAGCCATGGAAGCAGGTGAAGCTGTGCCCAAGGATGGCACAGGCGGCGGTCAGTACCGGCAGCGTCGCATGCGCATCACCGCGCTCGACCAGTGCGAGCGCGATCAGTACCGGCACCAAGCCCTTGGCCAGATCAGCACTGAAGATGATGAAGAACCATTTACGTCCGAGCACCCGACCGGCGTTCGTCGCACCGAGGTTGCCTGAGCCGTGCGCTCGGAGATCGATGCCTTTGGCTCTGGCCGCCAACCATGCAAAGCTGACCGAGCCGAGCAGGTAGGAGAACGGGAGCAGCAGCCAGCTCAGCATGAGATCACTGGCCCGGGTTCACGGCCATCGTCGTGCGCCTGCTCACGACCGGCTGCCGCGGATGCGTGGTGGGCCACGGCGCTTCAGACGGGTCGCCTTGGGAATGATCAAGGTCGCATGGCGCTCCGCCTTGGTCCGACCCTTGACCACCTGCTTCTCATCGAGCTGGCCATGGAAGACGCTTTCACGCGCCTTGAACAGCACCCGCATCGGTACGCGCGAGAAGGGCAGGCGTTCACGCAGGAAGTTCTCGAGATAGCGCGAATACCCGGGTTCGATCCAATCCGTGCGATTGACGAAGAAGATGAAGGTCGGCGGCAGGGTGTCGACCTGGGTCGCGTAGTAGATCTTGGTGTGCACGGGGCCGACCTTGCGCGGGCGGCGACGTTGCACCGCCAGCTCCAGCAGATCGTTCAGCTGCGAGGTCTGGACGCGTTGCTTGGTCTCGGCATGCAGTTCGGTGGCCAGCTTGAGGGCTTGGCCGATGTGCGCGCCGGTGAGCGCACAGGTGTAGGCGATCGGCGCGTACTTCAGGCCCGGGAGGCGGTCACGCAACCAGGTGGTGTATTGGTCGCGCGAAGCGCCACCCTTTTCCGCCAAATCCCACTTGTTGATGACGATCACCGTGGGCTTGCCCTCGACCTCGCAGAAGTGCGCGATCTTCTTGTCCACCGCGCCGACCTCATCGCTGGCGTCCAGTACCAACAGCACCACGTCGGCCCGTTTGATGGCGCGTTCCGTGCGGCAGGCGGCGTAGAACTCGAGGTCCTCCTCGATCTGGTTCTTCTTGCGCAAGCCGGCGGTGTCGATGAGCGTGAAACGGCCTTCCGCCACGTCGATCGGTACATCCACCGCGTCGCGGGTGGTCCCAGGGAGATTGGCGACGATGACCCGGTCCTCGCCGCAGAAGGCGTTGGTCAGCGACGACTTGCCGACGTTGCGCCGGCCGGCCAGGCAGATCAGGATGCGACCATCGTCGACCCGGGGCGGTTCCTCGCCGGGGCGCGCGCCGACGAGCCCGCGGCAAGCGCACTCGACCATGGCGCTCAGGCCGGTAGCCTGCGCGGCGCTGATGCCAAGCGGCTCGCCGAGACCGAGCGAACTGAACTGATGCATCTCGTGATCGAGGCCCTCGTGGTCGAGTTTGTTGACCACCACCATCACCCGCTCGCCCAGAGGCCGCAGGCGGGTGGCGATCTCGCGATCGAGGTGGGTGACGCCAGCGCGACCATCGGTCAGGAAGATGATGCGATCGGCGCTGCCGATCGCGCGATCGACCTGACGGTAGACGTCCGCCTCCAGGCGGTGTTCGTCGACGATGCCGATGCCGCCGGTGTCGACGATCTCGAAGCGGAAGCCGTCGCGTTCGACCTCATGCAGCAGGCGGTCGCGGGTGACGCCGGGGGTGGGATCGACGATGGCGATGGGCTGCCCGACCAGGCGGTTGAACAGGCTCGATTTGCCAACATTGGGGCGGCCGACGATGGCGATAGAGGGGGGCATGGCGGCGGCTGTCTTCTGAGGGGGAGCGCGTGAGCGCTGAGGAGGAGTGGAGGCCGGTGAAGCGTTCGCGGCGGGCGACGATCAGGATCCCGGCTGGCGAGGGCGCCGTCCAATTCAGGGAACCACGGTCGGCGTGCCGGGAACCTGACCATTCGGCAACACGCTGACCGGCTTCATCAGGCGGAGCGGCAAAGTAAAACAGGGTAATTGATCCAGCAAGGACCAGTTGGGCGAAGCTCCGTCAACCTGGAGGACCTCCTGCATGGCGAGGGCGGCGGCCAGGGCTTGGACCGGGGGCAGGATGGCGGGGTTGGTATTCCATGCTTCATGGGTGGCCTCGCGCCGACCGCTGAGCAGGCGACCGAAGGGGCTGATGAGCGCTTCGGGCAGTTGCTCCTTCGGGGTGAAGGGGCTGTCGGGACGCACCGGAGCGGGACCCTGCCGGCGGTGCCTGAGCAGGCGGAAGAGTGCGTAGGCCAGTGGATCCCGTCGCGCGAGAGGCACTGAGCCGTCGCCGGTGGGGGCCCGGTGGTTCTCGTCCGGATCCAGCCGCTGGAGGGCGAGGAGCGGATCACCGATGCCCTGCAAGGCGAGCAGGGCTTGCGCCAGCGCCGCTTCTCGGGCCGGAGCGCTCGGGGTATCGATCGCTGTGAGCGCCCGGATGCGGTTGATCTGGCGTTGTTCATCGATGGTTTCCGGACCCGCATTGGGGGCCGCCGGAGCCTCCAGGGCGTCGATGATGGCGGCCCGCATGGCTACCGCTGCCAGACCTCCGGGCTCGAAGGCGGCGAGTTGGATCAGCCGTTCGAGCGCCGGGCGGATGGGATCGCGCTCATCGGCGAACACCGGGATGGGACTGGTGAAAGCCGCTCCGCCGGGATTGCCGCCGGCGAATGCCCGCCAGCGGCTGACCACCCAATCGGGTGCCTCGGCCGGGGTTGGTCTGGGTGGACGGCCGCCCAGACAATCGGCACCGTGCAGGATCAGTTTCAGTTCCCAACGCCAATCGTCTGGAATAGCCGGAGAACTCCGGGTCAGCGCCATGGTCGTACAGTCGGACAAGATGGTGAACCAGGCTCCGCGCCAACGCACCACGTCCTCCGGTGCCCGCTGGGGGGCCCGGGCGCAGGTAGCGACCACCCGCTCCAGCAGTTCCATCGCCAGGCCGGCTGATTCGCCAGCCGGATTGGCCTCGGCGAGACGGATGAGATCGCCGATCGCGCCGGTGGCGCGCTGGGCTGCATCGGGGTCCTGCCGTACCAGCGCCAGATGCGCTTCCGCCCAGGCCAACCACTGGCGGAGTTCATCGAGGATGGGTTGGGAAGTGCGAAAAGCGCTGATCGCCGCCGCCGCCGCCTTCACCGCGGCGGCTTTTTCACCAGGAGCCTTCTCGGCATCCAGCATCAGCGCTTGGCGCGTGATGAAGAGGGCGTGATCCTCTCTGGCGGGATCGGCGAGCATCTGCTTCAAGGCAGCGTCATCACCCGACAAGGCCGCCGCCGTGGTCGCCGGCAGCAGCCGGCGATCGTCGTGCAGGCTGACGGAACTGCCTTCCATCGGGCCAGCAGCCTGGAATCCCCAGGAGGTCGCCGCGGCCGTGGTCTGCGGATCGAGGACGGTCAGCACCTGCACGTCATCCGCCCACACCGCCAAACGGAAACCATGGCGCGCGAGGACGACCTGTTGAGGAAAGTGGTCGAGGCTGGTGACGCCCAGCACCAGAGCAGGGTTACCACGGGTCAGGGTCAGCGACAGCCGGCTCGGTTGCCAATGCAGCTCGTAACCATCCCCAGGACGTCCGCCTTCGAACATCAGCCACGCCGGTCCCGGGGGTTTCAGGCTGCCGTCGAGCCGCAGATGCATGCGCCAGGCGGGACAGGGGAGGTTACGCGGCGCCTCGGCGGTCTGATTGCTCAACACCACGCTGGAACGGGCACCACCGGGGATGCGCGCGAAGCCCAATTGGGTGGTTTCCGGCTGGACCCACCAGGACCACACCGACACCACCGCCACCACCAGGACCGCCAAGGGCAGGGTGCTGCGCCACCAGAATCGTACACGCCGGCTCATTTGAGGAGGTGACGGTATGGGGATCGCGGCAAGGGGCTAGGGCCTGACGGGCAACGGCCGGCGGTCGCCGATGGCCGATGGCCGATGGCCGACCGCCGACCGCCGACCGCCGACCGCCGTTGGCCGATGGCCGATGGCCGACCGCCAACTGACGACCGCCGATATCGCCACAGAGCGCTCTGAGCACACGGAGCGGAGTCGACCTTTTCGAATATCTCCGGGCGATCGGCCAACGGCGGTCGGCGGTCGGCGGTCGGCGATCGGCGGTCAGCGACCGGACGGCTTCAGCCGAACAGGTCCTCTTCCTTCTGCGGGGTGCTGTCGCGGCGCGCGCGCTTCTCCTGGTGGTAGTTGGCCTCCTCGTCGCCGCCATCCTCGGCGGCATCGGGTGCGGCCATCTCGAAACGCATCTTGGCCGGGAAGAAGTTCATATTCGCGCTGCCGGTCGGACCGAAGCGGTTCTTCGCCACGATCACCTTGATACGACGGCAGCCATCATTCTTCGAGCCATCGCCGGTATCGACGCGATGGATGAAGAGCACGGCGTCGGCGTCCTGCTCGATCGAACCCGAGCCGCGCAGATCGGAGAGGCGCGGTTCGCGCGGCGCCGTGCTGGCGCCCTTTTCGCTTTCACGTGACATCTGCGAGAGCGCCACCACCGGGATGCGCAGCTCGCGCGCCATGACCTTGAGCACGCGGCTGATCTCGCTGACCTTCTCATACTCGTTGGCCTCGGCGCGAGCGCTGTTGAGCAACTGCAGGTAATCGAGCACCACCAGCTTGAGCTGACCATTGGTCTCGAGCATGCGGCGTTTGACGATCGAACGCAGCGCCTGGACGGTCATGTCGCTGACGTCCATCAGGTCGAGCAGCCAGCCCTTGAACATCTTGGCGGTTTCGGCGAGGCGCTCCATCTCATGGCTATCGAGGGTGCCGCTTTCGAGCGCCTTGAATTCGATGGCGGCCTCGGCCGAGAGCAGCTTCTTGACCAGGTCCTTGCGGTCGACCTCCAGGCTGAAGAACAGCACGCCGTTCTTCTCCTCGCTGTGGCCGGCGATGTTGGCGACGATCTTCAGTGCCAGCGAGGTCTTGCCCACGCCTGGGCGCGCCGCCAGGACGTAGAGACCGCCTGGTCGCAGCGACATCAGCTTGTCATCGACATCGGCGATGCCGGTCTTCACGCCCACTTCGGGATTGTTGATGTGCGCCTGGATCGCATCGAGGGTCTCGTCGACCACGGTGCCGATGCCGTGGACCGTCGCCGAGCGGTTGAAGCGCCCGAGATCGAGCACCGCCTGGCTGCCCTCGTCGAGCAGTTGGGAAAAGGTCTCCGGGGTGCGGTAAGCCTTGTCGCAGAGCGTCTGCATGCGGGTGATGAGGCGGCGTTTGAGGTAGTAATCCCACAGCAGGGCGATGTTCCGTTCGATGCCGGCGGCGGGCGCGAATGCCGCCGCCAAGTCGGTGACGCTGTTGAAGCCGCCGATGGCGGCGAGAGCGCTGTCCTCATAGCCGGCGGCCTCGTCGGCCACCGAGCGCTGGTAGAGCGAGCGCAACCGGGCCCGCCCCAGGGAGTCGAGCTGGTCGGAATCGAGCAGAAGCTGCTGGTGTTTGATACGTTCCAGCAGGGCCTTGAAGTCGTAGCGCGATAGCAGCTCCGCCACCGACTGGGCGTCGACGCGATGCCCGGCATCATCGAGTTCGAGGCAGGCGAGGTAGATGATGCGGTGGTCGCGGTGGAAGAAGGCCAGGGGGTGTTCGACCACCGCCCGCATCTTGTGCATCGCGGTGGCGTGCCGGCCATCGAGCAGCACCGAGAGCACGGCGCCCTCGAGTTCGAGGTTGTGCGGCAGCACGCGCACCGGCTGGGTGGCGTCGTCGCTGCGGTCGGGGGCCTTGGCGCGTGAGATCATCGGGGGGCGGATGCTGCGGCGCCGCGGCGGAGTGCGATCAATAAGCTGGCCTGTCCCTGGATTTGGCCGATTTTCCGTCGCGTTCCCCACGTCCCCGCCCGCCACCACGGATCCTGGCACGTTTTACGG
>JANPIY010000542.1:0-3184 GCA_031425255.1 Planctomycetota bacterium | reverse complement strand
CCACAGAGGGGGACCAGCTCTTCTCTGTGCGCTCCGTGAGCTCTGTGGTGAATATCGGCTGTCGGTCGCCATTGAGGAAGTTGCCTGGAAGACCACAGAGGCCACAGAGCTGGTCTGGTTTCCACCTCCGTGGCTTCGGTGGTGGATGCATTCCTGCCTGGATGTCTCGGCTCTGTGCCCTCTGCGTCCTCTGCGGTTTGACGGTCTTCTTGTCAACCATCCCGGCAGCGGACAGCGACCCGCGCCAGGTGAAGGTCGGCAACCTGATCTATGCCAACGACAAGACCTCGGTGTGTTTCAGCGACCGCTTCCTGACCACGGTCGAGAGCGAGGCCGGCATCAACACCGAGAAACGCATGCACGCGGTGCGCCTGGGGCGAGCCGATGAATTGCTGGCGGTACCCTTCGTGATCATGAACGGACAGCAGGAGTTCACCTTGCCGGCTGGCGAACGCGCGCTGCTGAAACGGTACCTCGACGGCGGCGGATTCCTGCTCGCCAGCGCCGGCTGTTCGGCCGAACAATGGAGCGCCAGTTTCCGCCGCGAGCTGGAAGCGGTGTTCGGCACCGGCTGCTTGAAACCGGTGCCGGCGGATCATCCGCTGTTCAATACGCTCTTCACCATCACCGACGTCTCGCTCAGCCACGGCGGCAGCGCGCAGTTCGAGGGCCTCTTCATCGACGGCCGGCTGGCCTGCCTGTTCTCCAAGGAGGGGCTCAACGACACCGAACACACCCAGGGCTGCTGCTGCTGCGGTGGCAACGAGGTGCGCAAGGCCGAGGAAGTGGTGGCCAACGCCCTGATCTACGCGCTGGTGGAATGATCAGGTGAGGGGGCGGCTCATGATCCTGGGAGCGGTGCTGATACTGGCGGCGGCGCTGGTGTTGGCGGCGGTGGTGGGGTGGTGGTGGCTGCGCACCAGCGCGCCGGTGCCCGCGGGGCCGCAGGTCCAGTTGCCGCCACCGGCCAGCGTGCCGCTGCCGGCGGGTCTTGCCGGTACGGGAGTGCTGGTGGCGTGGGCGGCGCACGCGGGTGCGCGGCTGGAGCCGTGCGGCTGCGTCGCCGGCATGCATGGCGGCCTGGTGCGGCGGGCGACCCTGATCGCCCGCCTGCCGACGGCCGAGACCCTGGTGCTGGAGGGTGGCGGCTGGAGCGCCGGTGCGGCCGATTACCAGCGCCTGCGCACCGCGGCCTACCTGCGCGCGTTGCGCCACAGCGGCGCCGCCATCGTCGGCCTGGGGACGCCGGAGGTGCGCCTGGGCGCCCAGCATCTGCGCGCGCTGGTCACCGGTGCCGACCTGCCGGAGCTGGTGTGCGCCAATCTCACGGCTGCCGACGGCGGCACGCTGGTGCCTATCAGCGTGCGCCGCACGGTCGCCGGTCGCACGCTGGTGGTGACCTCGGTGGTGGCGCGCGATGCCACCGGCAGCGGCCTGGTGGTCGGAGATCCGGCGCCGGCGCTGGTGGCGCTGACCCGCACGCTGGCTGGAGCGTCGTTGGTGGTGCTGGCGGATCTCGATGAGGCCGATCTGGCCGAGCTCGCGCGCAGTGTCCCTGGGATCGCCCTGGTGGTTGGCGGCCAGGTCCGCCAGCCGAGCCAGACTCCGCTCGCGGTAGGAGCTGCCCGGGTCATCCATGTCGCCAATGAGGGCAAGACCCTCGGCCTGTGGCGTTGGGGCGCGGACGCCTGCGTGTTCGAGCTCATCAACGAGAGCGTGCCGGATCATCCTGCGGTGCGCGCCGCCATCCGTGGTTATCAGGAACAGTTGGCGGGCATGGACCTCGCACCCGACGAGCGCCTGGCCGGCATGACCATGCTCGGCAGCGACCATGCGCCTGGGGCGATCTTCGTCGGGGCCACCGCCTGCACCGCCTGCCATGTCTCGTCGGCGGCGGTCCACGGCACCAGCGGCCATGCCCGCGCGTTGGCGGCGCTCACCGCCAAAGGGTATCGCCATGACCCTGACTGCCTGCGCTGCCACGTCACCGGCCTCGATCTGCCCGATGGTTTCAAGCGCCGCGGCGAGGATGGTCCACAAGCCCATCTCGGCCAGGTCGGCTGCGAGAGCTGCCATGGTCGCGGCAGCAGGCACCGCGATGAACGCCTGGCCGGACGTCCGGCGAGCGGTTCGCTGCAGCCGGTGACCCCGGCCACCTGCCAGCGCTGCCACGACGGCGAGAACAGTCCGAAGTTCGACTATGCCACGTATTGGGAGCGCATCCGTCATGGCCATCCGTGAGTTTCTTTTGCTGGTCCTCCTGGTTCTGGCCGGCGGCGTGGCGGCGCCCGCGGTCGAGGACCCGCCCTGGCGGCAGGATCTCGCGCAGGCGTTGAGCGATGCCCATGAGCGGCCATTGGCGCTGCTGTTCTCGACCGAGGACTGCGTGTGGTGCAAACGCATGATCGCGGAGTCGTCGGCGAGTGCAGCGGTGCGTCAGGCGCTGACGCAGGTCGTGGGCGTGATCGTGAACGCCGAGGAGCACCCGGCGCTGGTGGCGCAGCTCGGTATCGAGAGTTATCCCTCGCTGGTGCTGGTGAACCGCAAACGCGAACTGGTGCGCGCGCTGGCCGGCTACCTGCCGGAAGCCGATCTCGCTACCGCGCTCAAGGTCCTCGCCCTGCACGGCGACCAGGATGGCCTGCGGCCGGCGAACCTGGGTGGCACGCAGGACATCGCCGCCATCCGTGCCGGCGACCATGCGGTGGAGCGGCTGATCGCCCTGCTCGGCAGCGGTCCGGTCCAGCAGCGCGGCGAGGTCCGTGCGGCTTTGGGCGCCATGCCGCAGGCGCGTACCGCTCTGTGGGCGGCGCTCGACCATGAACGCCTGGGCGTGCGCGTCGACGCCGCGGCGGCGTTGGCGCGCCAGGTCGGTGAACCGCCGGGATACGATCCACTCAGCAGTGGCGAGTAACGCACGCAGGCGATCTGCGTCTGGAAGAATCGCGCGGCCACCACCTTGCCAGGGGTGGTGGTGCCATGAGGACCAGCTGGTGGTGCCCGGCGCTGCTCGCCTGCGGGCTGGCAGGCGGAGTGGTAGGCGGAGTGTGGAGCGATGACACCAGCGCCGCCATGCACCTCGCCTCCGGTTCGCCAGAGCTGCGCGCACTGGCCGAGCACTGGCGTGGGCGGGGCGAAGAACTGCTGCACGCCTTCACTGCCAGCGATCAGGCGCAGCGCCGCG
>JANPIY010000541.1:0-4909 GCA_031425255.1 Planctomycetota bacterium | reverse complement strand
TGCTGCCGCTCGACGACCGCGTGGTCATCAGTGAGACCTACACCGGCAAGTTCGTCTCCTACAAGGATACCGATGGCGACGGCGTCACCGATGAGCAGATCGAGGTCTTCGATGGCGGTCCGTCGAAGTCGAACCTCGAGCACCAGGACAGTGCGCTGACCTGGGGCACCGACAATCGCCTCTACACCGCTCTGCTCGGCAGCCGGCGCTTCAAGATCGGAGCCGATCTGAAATGGATCAGCGAGCCGATTTACGGCCGCGGTTCGCAGTGGGGCATCGCGCAGGACGACCTGGGCCGCTTCATCTCATCCGCCGCCGGCGGCGAGAACGGCGCCTTCGGCTTCCAGCAGCATCCGATCTACGGCGCGCTGTCGCTGCCCGGGGAATGCGACGCCGACTTCGACATGGTCTATCCGCGCCTGCAGACCCTCGACGTGCAGGGCAGCTTCGGTCGCGTGCATCCGATCAAGGGCACCATCAACCACATCACCGCCTGCGCCGGCCAGTCCATCTATCGCGGCGACCGCCTGCCGGCGGAGATGTACGGCAGCTACATCCTGCCCGAACCGGTCGGCCGCCTGGTGCGCCGCGCGACCATCACCGTGGTCGACGGCAAGCGCGTCCTGACCAATGCCCATCCCGGCGATGAATTCATCACCTCCACCGATCCGGCCTTCCGTCCGGTGTGGTCGGCCACCGGTCCCGACGGCGCGCTCTACATCGGCGACATGGGCAACGGCATCATCCAGGAGAGCGCCTGGAATCTCCCTGGGCAGTACCTGCGCCAGATGGTCGATCGCGACGGCCACGCCAGGATCATCGGTCAGGGCCGCATCTGGCGCGTCGTCCACGAGAGCACCAAGCGTGGCCCGGCCCCGGCGCTCAAGACCAAGAAGCCTGCCGAACTGGTCGAGGTCCTGTCGCATCCCAACGGCTGGTGGCGCGACACCGCTCAGCAACTGCTGGTCCTGCGCGCGGACCGGAGCGTGGTGCCGGCGCTGAAGTCAGTGGTCACCAGCGGCAAGGCGCCGCTCGGCAAGGTGCATGCGCTGTGGACGCTCGAGGGCCTCGGCGCCACCGACCGCGCCCTGCTGCTCGGCGCGTTCAAGGACGCCGACGCGCGCGTGCGCGCGACCGCCATCCGCATCAGCGAAGGCCTGTTCAAGACTGGCGATCCCGCGCTGGTGGCCGAGCTGCTGTCCGACTACAGGACCCTAGCCAAGGACAAGGACCTCGAAGTCGTGGTGCAGGTGCTGAACAGCCTGCGCTACAGCAAGGATCCGGCGGTGAAACAGCTCATCCTCGAGATCAGCGCCAAACATCCGTATAACGAGGCCATCACCGCCACCGCGCAACAGAGCCACCGTTTCGATCCCGAGAAGCCCTCGGGCTTCAATCCCAAGCTCGATCCCGTGGCGATGAGCCTGGCCAAGCAGGGGCGCGAGCACTTCGCGCAACTCTGCTTCGCCTGCCATGGCATCGACGGCAAGGGCGTGACCAGCAACGACGGCATGCGCATGGGCCCGACGCTCAGTGGCAGCCCGCGCGTGGTCGGCAACAAGGAGGCGGTGACGCGCATCGTGCTGCACGGCCTGATGGGCGAACTCGATGGCCAGACCTACGCCGGCTTCATGTTGCCGATGAAGGGCAACGACGACCAGTGGATGGCCGAGGTCTTGACCTACATCCGCACCGCCTTCGGCAACAGCGCCGGCGCCATCACCAAGGACGACGTCGCCGTGATCCGGGCCGCGTCCAAGGACCGCGCCGCGCCCTACACCATGGCCGAGCTGGCGCCGTTCATGCCGGTACCGCTGTCCGCGAGGGGCGGCTGGACCTTCAGCGCCTCCAAGAATGCGAACAACGCCAAGCGCGCCGGCGATGGCGATCCCGCAACGCGCTGGGACACCGGCGGCAAGCAGGAGGCTGGCCAGTGGTTCCAGATCGACTTCGGCAAACCGTGGCAGCTCACGCGCCTGACCGTCGACGCCCAGGCCTCGGCCGGCGACTGGCCACGCGGCTGGGAGCTGACGGTCAGCGACGATGGCGCCACCTGGTCGAAAGCCCTGGCCAAGGGCGAGAGCCCGAAGATCGCGGTGACCCTGCTCGACCTGCCACTGCCGAAGGGCACCACCGCGCGCTACCTGCGCCTGACCCAGACCACCACCGGCGTCACCGGCAACTTCTGGTCGATCAACGAGGTGGCGGTGTACGGGGAGGCGAAGAAGTAGTTCGCTCCGTCGATCAGCGCGCAGCATCCATAGCTTCCAGCGTCGCCACCACTGCAGCGCCCAGCGCGGGCAGGTGGTAGCCGCCTTCCAGCGCCGCGACCAGCCGGCCCTCGCAGTGGCGGTCGGCAAGGCGGGCGAGCTCGGCATAGATCTGGCGGTAGCCCTCGGTGCTCACCGCCAGGCCGCCGAGGGGATCGTCCTGATGGGCGTCATAGCCCGCGCTCACCAGGATGAACTGCGGGCGGAAATGCTCCATCGCCGGGACCAGGCGTTCACGCAGCGCGGCGAGGAACGCGTCGTCGCCACTGCCGGGCGCCAGCGGGACGTTGATGGTGTGGCCGAGCGCCGCTCCTTCACCGGTCTCATCCTCGCGTCCGGCGCCGACGCGGATGCCGCGACCGGGATAGATGCCGAGCTGGTGGAGATGGAACTGGAAAGCACGCGGCTCCGCCTTGAGTGCGGCGTAGGTGCCGTTGCCGTGGTGGACGTCGAGGTCGACCACCAGCACGCGCAGGAGCCGGCGCCGCTCCATCAGGTGACGGGCGGCGATGGCGATGTTGGAATAGAGGCAGAAGCCCATGCCGCGCGCTGGCTCGGCGTGATGGCCGGGTGGGCGCACCGCGCAGAAGGCGCGTCGGGCGCGACCGTCCAGCACCGCGTCGCAGGCGGCGAGGATCCCACCCACCGCCAGGCGCGCGGCGGCCGGGCTGGCGGGTGAGATCATCACGTCGCCGGTGGAGAGTGACTGGCGTCCAGCGGCGACGTCGCCCTCGACCACGTCGAGGTAGGTCGCGGTATGGACCAGCAGCAGATCCTCGCGCGTGGCCTCGCGCGCCTCCAGGCGCAGCAGCCCGGCGGCGAGTGGCGAGGCCGCGACCGCCGCGCGGATGACCCGCAGACGCTGCGGCGACTCCGGATGGCCGGTGCCGGTGTCGTGTTGGAGGAAACGGTCGTCATCCAGCCACCCCAGCGGCGCGGCTTCAGCGCCCCCTGCGCCGACGATCAGGAGGAGGACGAGCAGCGATCGCATGGGGGTTATGC
Source organism: Planctomycetota bacterium (assembly GCA_031425255.1). GTDB lineage: Bacteria > Planctomycetota > UBA11346 > UBA11346 > UBA11346 > BOG-1363. The sequence goes on along the minus strand of JANPIY010000541.1, from coordinate 1,637 downwards.
CTGGGAGCGGGTTCGATCGGGAGGCATTTCAAACCGCAGAGCCCGCAGAGGGCGCAGAGCTGGGAACTCTCGACTCTGCGCCCTCCGCGCCCTCTGCGGTTGGATCAGTTCGCGAGTTCCTTACGGCAGAAAGAACCCACATGGAATGCCGCAGAACTTATTTCTTCTTCATCGCCGGCACCAGATCGCAGGCATCCCCAGGCATCCAGTGCGCGTCCTGGCCAGCCCACTTCACATTGCAGCCGATGGGGTTGGTCAGAGTCACGCTGACCGGCTTGCCGCTGGTGATCTCGCTCAGTACGCGTTCGAGATCGTTGACGGTGATGGTCGCCGCGTTGCGCGGGCTGTCGACGCCACGCCCGGTGTACAGCAGACGGCGCGCCTGGTCGAAGACGTAGAAGTGCGGCGTGCGCAGCGCGCCGTACGCACGGGCGACGTCCTGCGACTCATCGTACAGATAGGTCCACGGGAATTTGTGCTGGTTCATGCGCGCGACCATGTGCGGAAAGTCATCGTCGGCGTAGGTCTGCTTGCTGTTGGAGTTGATGCCGACGAAGCGCACCCCCTTGGCGGCGAAAGCGTCGGCGGTCTTGCGGGTGACTTCGTCGCTGCCGATCACGTAGGGACAGTGGTTGCAGGTGAAGAACAGCACCAGGACCTTGGCCTCGGCGAAGTCGGCGAGCGCGTAGGTCTTGCCGTCGGTGGCGGGCAGGCGGAAATCTGGGGCGGAGGCGCCGAGGGGGAGGGTGAAGGGCATGGGTGCTCCAAAGCGGCGGGACGACCGCAGCGCGGGTCGGATGATGATCGTGGGGATCGACACCGTGCGGCGCAGCGCCGGACGTTCAAGCGGACCGGCTGGACCCGTCCACCCGGTGCGCGCGTCCGGCGCGTGCGGGAATGGTCCGGGCGTTCACCCGCTCACAGCCCCTGCGACGCCTTGCGGATGATGGTCGTCGCCCGCAGATCGCCCTGGCCTTCGCACATGTCGGCGGCCTCCTCGAAAAGTTCCTTGGCATCGTCCTTGTTGCCGAGCGCGACCTGCGCGTTGCCGACGTCCACCAGCAGGCGGGCGCGTGCCTTGTCGTCCTTCAGCTCGGTGTAGATCGCCAGGCTCTCCTGGAGGTATTCCAGCGCGGTGTGCGATTCCACCAGGTTGAGCGCGGAGATGCCCATCTGGTGCAGGATGCGCGCGCGGATCGCCGGCTGCTCGTTGAAGCCGGGCAGCGCTTCGCGGAAATTCTTGAAGGCCTCCGGGTGCGCCCCACGGCGCGCCAGGATGGTGCCGAGGCCGTGCAGCGCGCGGTAGCGCTGCGGCAGATCCTCGTCATGGGTGCAGACCTGGATCAGGCGATGGAGGTGCGCTTCGGCTTCGGCCAGGGCGCCCATCTCCTGATGCAGTTCGGCGATCGAACCCAGCACGCGGATCTGATCGCCGCGTTCGCCGAGCTTGGCCAGGACCTGGACCCACTGCTGCATCACCGCCAAGGCCTTGTCGTTGGCGCCGAGCTGGCGATGCAGGCTCGAGATCGCCGAGAGCGCCTGTTCCTGATGCTGGAAGTTGCCGCTGGTCCTGGCCACCGCCAGGCTGCGATCGAGGTAGACCAGGGCGAAATCGCCGCGTTGGGCGTTGGCCTCGG
>JANPIY010000540.1:0-8845 GCA_031425255.1 Planctomycetota bacterium | reverse complement strand
CGAGGTGGTCTGCGCCGAGGCCGACGTCACCGTCGCCAGCGTCGGCCGCGACGGCCGACCGGTGCGCATCCCACCCGAGGTCCTGGCGCGTCTGGGCTGACCCTAAAAAAGCCGTGCCAGGTGCGAAGTGCAAGGTGCGTGGTTGAAAGACCTCAGCGTACGACAGTGAGGCTGTTCACCCGACGGGTGACCCACAACGCGCGCACGTGCTTGGTGCATAACTTCGCACTTCGCACTTCGCACCTCGCACTTCGCACCTCGCACTGTTTTTGCCAGATGATCGGAGGGCACTGCGGAACCCACGGGTTGGCTTCAGGGTCGGTCCCCTGTGGATGGAACCACGGGAGACCTGACCGAGTCCCAGGAAAGCCTGGAGGAGATGGCGACATCAGCGGTTGTCAGCACGTGCGGGCCAGCGGTCGCACCGCGGACGCGGCCGCCGCAACGATGATGGGGGTCAGATATGCGCCTGTGGAATCAGACGACATGCACCGACCGTCTGGCGCCGCAGGTCGCGCGGGAACGGCCATCCAGCGCCTGGCTGCGCATGGTCTTGCTCTGCTTGGCATTGCCCGTGGGCGCCGCTGAGGACCCTCGACCGACGGCAGAGCAGATCGCCTTCTTCGAATCCAAAATCAGGCCGGTCCTGGCCGAGCACTGCTACCAGTGCCATTCGGTCACCGCCAAGGACAACAACAAACTGAAGGGTGGACTGTTCCTCGACACCCGCGCGGGGATCCTGGGGGGTGGTGATTCGGGCCCGGCGCTGGTGGCGGGGATGCCCGACCAGAGCTTGCTGATGACCGCGATCCGTTGGCTGGACCCGGACACGGAGATGCCGCCGAAGAACAAGTTGCCGGATGCCGTGATCGCGGATTTTTCGACCTGGATCGCCATGGGTGCCGCAGATCCGCGCAATGGCCCGGCCCCGCTCGCGAAGCCGGTGATCGATATCGCCAAGGGTCGTCAGCATTGGGCTTTCACGCCACTGCTGACGGCCAGGCCGCCGGAGGTCGCGAACGCCGGCTGGGGACACACGCCCATCGACCGGTTCATCCTGGCGCGCCAGGAGGCGGCCGGCGTCACCCCCAGCGCGCCGGTCGGCCGCGAGCAGCTGGTCCGTCGGGCCCACTTCGCCTTGCTCGGGCTTCCACCGAATCCGGATGAGGTCGCCGCCGCCGTCACCGATAGCGCCCCGGATGCGTATGCGAAATTGCTCGACCGCCTGCTGGCTGATCCCGCATTCGGTGAACGCTGGAGCCGTCATTGGCTGGACGCCGTGCGCTACGCCGAGAGCGGCGGGTATGAGTTCGACGGCTTCCGGCCAGGTGCTTATCATTATCGGGATTGGGTGATCCGAGCGCTCAACGCCGACCTGCCCTATGACCAGTTCGTACGCGAACAGATAGCCGGCGATCTGCTGAAGCCTGGGACTTATGACGGCGTATCCGCCACCGGTTTCTTGGTCGCTGGGCCCTACCCTGGGCAGATCACCGTGAAGACCAAGGAACGCATCCGCTACGATCAGCTCGATGATATGGTTTCCACCATCGGCAGCTCGATGCTTGGGCTCACCATCGGCTGTGCCCGTTGCCATGATCACAAATTTGATCCGCTGCCGCAGCAGGATTACTACAACATGGCGGCAGCACTGGCCAGAACCCAGCATGAAGAGCGCAAGCTCGACCCCATGGCAGCAGACAGTTCGCGGCTTCTGGCAGAACATGAGAAAAAGGGCAGGCCGTTGCACGAAGCGCTGAAGACCTTCGAAGTACGCGACTTCCCCATCCGCTTCGCCGCCTGGCGGGAAAACGAGCTACCCTCCTTGTCGTCGCAGTTGAAACCGCACGCATCGTGGCAGGCGTTCACTCCGAGGAGCGCCAGTGCGCGCAGCGCAGATCTGGAGCTGAACCAGGAGGGCCATGTGCTCAACACGGGCAAGCGCGAGAAGAAGGATGTGTATACCGTGAAAGCGCTCACCAATCAGTCTGGATTGACCGCTTTCCGCATCGACGTCTTCGCTGGCGACGGATTCCCAGGCAAGGGACCGGGGCTTTCGGCCAACGGGAATTTCGTGCTCGGAGACCTCAAGATCATCGCCCGGCCGCACGCTGCCGAGAGCAAGGTCGAGCCGATCACCATCAAGCTGAAAACCGGGGCGGCATCCTTCGAACAGCAGGGCTATCCGCTGAGTGCTGCGCTCGACAACAGCCCTGATTCCGGTTGGGGCGTGGCTCCGCACATGGGCAAGCATCATGCGGCGATCTTCACCATCGAGGGGCCCGCCATCGGCTTCTCCGGTGGCACCGAACTGGAATTCCAGCTCACCTTCGATCATTTCGGCGTCGGCGATTTGCAGCTGTCCTTCGCCGTCGACGGACGGCCATCAGATGCCCCGGCTGTTGCGGGCGAGGTGCCGGCCCCGGCGATCATTCCTGCCATCGATGCTGCGACCGAGTTGCAGAATGTGCGTGAAATCGGCGCGATACTCCGGCGCGTGCAGGCACCGGTGCCCGAGGTCGAGCTGCGCAACATCCTGCACTGGTATCTGCGGTTCGATCAGGATGGCGCCCAGCTGGCCGAGGCCGTGCGAAAACACGACCAAGCCAAACCCAGACCCCACCTCATCAACGTCTATACCACCGCGGGTGGTGGCCCGGACGTCCACCTGCTGCGCCGCGGCGAGGTCGACAACAAGGATGCCAAGAGCGATCCCGGTTATTTCCAGGTCATGCAAGATGGCCATGCCGGCCGGTGGCAGCAGGAGGGCGACCTCGATCCCCGCGTCGGTCTCGGCCGTTGGCTCACCGATGCGGACGCCGGTGCCGGGCGTCTGCTGGCGCGGGTGATGGTGAACCGCCTATGGAAACATCTGTTTGGCAGCGGACTGGTGGCGACCCCGAATGACTTCGGACTGCAAGGCGAGCGTCCAACGCACCCGGAACTGCTCGACTACCTGGCCAGCGAGCTCATCCGCGGCGGCTGGCGCCTGAAGCCGCTGGTGCGGCAGATCATGCTCAGCGCGGTCTACATGCAGGGGGCCGATGAACGGGAGGCCAACCGCACCCGTGACCCGGAAAACAAGCTCTGGTGGCAGCGTCCTGCGCTGCGCCTGGAAGGGGAGATCATCCGCGACACCCTGCTCAGCGTCGGTGGGAGACTCGACCGCACCATGTTCGGGCAGTCGATCGAGGAATTCTCCATTCCCCGCCGCAGCGTGTACCTGCGCGTACGGCGCAGTGAACTGTTCCCATTCCTGATCCTCTTCGATGCGCCGGAAGCGACCCAGAGCATCGGCGATCGCGGCACCACCACGCAACCGACCCAGGCGTTGGCGATGATGAACTCCTCACTGGTGCGGGAAACGGCGGACCGCCTGCGCAAGGCAGTGCTGACTCCGGGCACGTCATTCCCAGAGGCCGTGACCAAGGCCTATCGCATCACTTTGTCGCGAAGCCCGAGCGCGAGCGAATTGGCCAGAATGACGACCTTCCTGGCTCAGGAGCAGGCGCTGGCCGGCGGCACTCCGGACCTGACCGCGATCGAGGCTCGTTCCATGGCGCGCATCTGCCACATCCTGCTGTGCTTGAATGAATTCATCTATGTCGACTGATTCCTCGGAGGATCCTGCCATGTTCGCCCGCGATCACCGCTCCGGTCTGCACCTGCCGACGCGCCGCGGCTTCCTCAAGGACGCTGGCCTCGGCTTCGGATCGCTGGCGTTGGCGAGCCTGCTCGGCAACCAGGCAGCGGCTGCTGAACCGGAAAATCCTCTCGCCGAGAAGAAACCGCATTTCGCCGCCAAGGCCAAGGCGGTCATCTGGCTCTTCATGACCGGCGCGCCGTCGCAGGTGGATACCTTCGATTACAAACCCGAGCTGCAGAAGCGCGATGGTGAAACGCTGCCAGGGAGCGACAAGAACACCGGATTCTTCGAGAGCAGCGGCCTCCTGCTGAAGTCCCCGTTCACCTGGAAGCAGTACGGGCAATCCGGCTCGTGGGTCAGCAGCCTGTTCCCGCACCTGTCGCAGCATGTCGACAAGATGACCTTCATCCATTCGATGCACCTGCGCTCGAATAATCACGCACCAGCCAGTATCGAACTGATGTGCGGCTCTACCGTCCCAGGGCGTCCAGCCGCCGGTGCGTGGGCAACCTATGGTCTGGGCACCGTCAATCAGGACCTGCCGGCCTATGTGGTGATGCATGGCAAGCGCCCACGCGGTGATAACCAGATCTGGTCAGCCGGTTTCATGCCCAAGACGTACCAGGCGATGACCTTGGATGCGCGACGGCAGGAGGCGGTCGACGACATCGCCCGGGCAAAAGGCCAACAGGACGCCGAGCAGCGCGCCGCGCTCGATGTCCTGGGTGATCTTAATGGCGCGCACGCGCGGGATCGCGCCCATCAGGCCGATCTCCAGGCTCGCCTGCGCAGTTTCGAATTGGCGTACCGCATGCAGACCGCGGCACCGGAATCCTTGGACATCGGCAAGGAAAGCGCAGCGACGCGGCAGCTCTACGGCATGGACCGTGCTGAATGCGATCCGTTCGCGCGCCAGTGCCTGCTGGCACGACGGCTGGTCGAGCGTGGCGTCCGCTTCGTGCAGATATTCGCCGGCAGGAACGCGCCCGATGATGGCGCCGTCGACGACGTGCCTTGGGATGGCCATAACAATATCGAAACCAATCACCTGTCGTGCGCGGCGGCGACGGATCAACCGGCGGCGGCGTTGCTCGCCGATCTCGCGCAACGCGGCCTGCTCGATTCCACGCTGGTGATCTGGGGCGGCGAATTCGGACGTACCGCCGATGCGCAAGGCAAGCCGGGTTCGCCTGGGAAGGGCCGCGACCATAATCCGCACGGCTTCACCCTGTGGATGGCGGGCGGTGGGCTGAAACCAGGGATCCATTACGGATCGACGGATGAGTTCGGCCAGAAGGCGACCGAGAACAAGGTCCATGTCAACGACCTGCAGGCGACCATCCTGCACCTGCTGGGCCTCGATCATGAAAAGCTGACCTACCGTTTCAGTGGCCGTGATTTCCGCCTCACCGATGTCGGCGGCCACGTGCTCACGGATATCCTGGCCTAGTTCAGACGAGGCGCGTCCCGGGCGTGCTTCGCGACGTCGGCGGGTCATTGATGCCGACTCCTCTCCGCTCATCGGTCCGGAAGGGAATCGGCGCGCCCAGGGCGTCGACGGGGCAGCGGGCCTCCGTATGCCTAACCGCAGCATGGCTGCTCCCTCACCTTCCCCCGTCGCTCGCGCGATGCGACCCTGGCCGGTCGACGCGCAGACCGTGCTCAACTCGCTGTGCGGTTACGGCAGCTTCGCATTCTTCTGCCTGACGCTGCCGCTGTTCCTGCCGCTCGCGCTGGTCCTGCCGGGCGGCCGACGGCGGTGGCTCGCAGCGGCCATGCGCGGCGCCATGCGCACGGTGTTCGTGGCCACGCCGACGGTCCGCTGGCGCTGCGATGGCGAGGTCGCCGCACTGACCGACGCGCGCGTGGTGGTGGCCAACCATGAGGGCATGCTCGACATCCTGGTCGCCTGCAGCCTCCCAGGGACGCGGACGCTGTTGGCGAAATCATGGGTCTTCCGCGCCTTCCCGCTCGGCGTCGCGGCGCGCGCGGCGGGGCTCCACAACAGCGATGCGCTCAGCGCCGAGGATTATCAGGAGGGGGCCGCGCTGACCCTGCCCGACCCACACGTCGGACTGTTCGTCTTCCCCGAAGGCAGTCGCAGTCGCGATGGCGCCATCCACCGCTTCCGCCCAGGGGCCTTCGTACTGGCCAAGCATCTCGACGCCGCGGTGGTGCCGGTGGTGGTGGCAGGGTCGCGCCTGGGCATCCGTCCCGGTTCGCTATGGATCCATCCCACCTGCGTGCACAGCCGCGTGCTGGCGCCGATGCGACCGGAGCCCTGGGAGAGCCATCGCCAATTCGCTGCGCGTGTGCGGTCGAACATCGAACAGGAGCGCTTCCGCTTGCTGGTGGAGATGCTGCAAGATGGCCGCCTGGCGCGACACCGCCGGCATTGCTCAGCCGGGTTGCCGACGACGCTCCAGCGCCAGATCAGCGCCGAGGAGGATCGTGGTTCCTGGCGCCTGCTGCTGGAGCTGCCGCCCACCAGCGGCGGCTGGTTGTTCCTCGGCTGCGGCTGGAGCACCCTGGCCTTGACCGTGCGCATGCTCCATCCCGACGCGGCCATCCATGTGGTTGAAGCCGATGCCGAACGTCTGGCGGTGGCGCGGCATCAGTGGCTGCAGGATGGCGACCGGGTGACGGCAACGCTCGACGCGATGCCGCTGGAGGGCATCACCACGGTGGTGTGCTGTTGGGAGGCGGATCATCCGCAGCGCTCCGAGGTGTTGGCGCGTTTCGCTGCTGAGGGGATGACGACGCACTCCCAGTAAAACCCCCCGGGACCGCCGGCTGCCAGCCGGCAGGGTGGATCCATGCACATCAATCCGCTGCAGGGGGCGGTGAGGTCGAGCGCTACGCGATTGCCCCTGGCCGGCTGGCAGCCGGCGGTCAATGCCGTTTAGCCAAGGCCGAATCCTAAAGTCAGGAGAAGGACAACCAGCCACAGAGCCCTCAGAGAGCACAGAGGGGCAATTCTCCAGCTCTGTGCTCTCTGTGAGCTCTGTGGCTATGCCTTTCCTCCCTCTTCGTTGCGTTAGCTAAACAGCATTGAGCCGGCGGTCCCAGGGGGGGATTGCCCCTGCCGACTGAAGTCGGCGCTCCCAGGTCACTCTTCTGGCGTCGTCGCCTCGGTCGTCGTGGGTCCGGCGACGCCGCTCGCGGCGTTGATGATCTCGCGCTGCACCTCGGAGCGCGGGACCATCTACCATTTGCCTTCCGGGCAGTCGTCGAGTTTCCATGGGCCGACCTGGACGCGCAGGAGGTCGTCGACGCGCAGGCCGATCAATTCGCAGGCGCGGCGGATCTGATGCTTGCGGCCTTCGCGCAGGACGAAGGTGAGCTTGTTGGGCGCCACGCGCTTGACCTGCATCGGCAGGATCATGTCGGCGTCGAGGCGGCGGAGGTTGCCGAGCGCGGCGACCTCGGCGCGGGTGGGATCGCGGTCGGTGGTGACCTCGTAGTGTTTGCTCCAGGCCTGACCGCCGGTGATCAGGCGCGCCAGCTTGCCGTCCTGCGACATCACCAGCAGGCCGCGGCTGTCCTGGTCCAGGCGGCCGCACACCGCGCAGGTCCAGGGTTGGTGCAGCACCTCGTGGACGCCTTCGGCGTTGGGCGAATGGCAGTTCTCGTGTTTCAGCAACTGCCAGGCGGGGATCTGCTCACCCTCGGGCTGGGTCGAGACGACGCCGGCCGGCTTGTTGAGGATCACCGTCACCAGCTCGGCGAGGTGCTGCTGGCCGCGATTCTTCAGCGCGATGGGGGTGTCCACCGGCACCCGCTCGCCCAGGTTGGTGAAGACCTTGCCATCGACCAGCACCTGACCGGCGCCGATCAGGCGTTCGGCCTCGCGGCGCGAGCACCAGCCCTTCTGTGCGATCAGCTTGGCGACCCGTTCCTTACCGTCTTGTACCGTCATGGCGGGGTTGTGCCGCGACCTGGACCCCGCACAAGCCGGCCATGCCACGAGATGGTGGACGCCCTCGACGCGGTGGTGCCCAGGCCGCCGTCCCCCGGGTTCGCCGCCCCATCATCCCCATCTCCGCGCTGTTCGTCCTTGGGCATTGGCCCGCTGGCGGATGGTGGCTAAGAAAGGCCACCCCCGTCCGTAGGAGCGATGTGAGCCAAACCGATGGCGAGGCGCCGGATGACATCCTGCTATCGCGTTATAGCCGCCAGAGCGATCTGGCGGCGTTCGGTACGCTCATCGATCGTCACCAGGCGGACCTGCTCAGGACCGCCCATGCCCTGCTCGGAGATGGCCATGCGGCACAGGATGTGGTCCAGGAGGGTTTTCTCCGCCTCAGCCGTGATGCCCACGCCCTGGTGGCGAAGTGGCGCGCCGGTGCGTCGCTCGGTGGATGGCTGTGCACCGTGGTACGCAATTGCTGCATCGACCACCTGCGACGACGGCAGGCGGCACCCATGACCGCCCTGCAGGACCACCATGACGATGCCGCGGTCGGCCCGGCGACGGCGATGGTCGAGGCCGAAGCCGGCCGGGCGCTGTGGCTGGCGGTCGATACCCTGCCGGCCCTCGAACGCGCGGCGGTGGTGCTGCGCTACCGCGACGGCCTGAGCTACCAGGACATCGCGCTGCGCCTCGACAAGACCGCCACCCATGTGGGTGTGCTCCTCCATCAAGCCCTCGGACGCCTCCGGACCTGCGATGCGCTGCGCGCGGGAGCACTGTCATGAACAACCTGTTCGATCGCGGTCGTGGCGAGGACGCCACCGCCCACCAGCCGTTCGCCGACCAGCCGTTCGCCCACCAAGACATCGGCTATCTCCTCACCGCCTATGCCGACGGGCAACTGGCGCCCGAAGGAGTGATGTGGGTCGAGGAGCAGCTCGACGGCGACGCCGACCTCCGCCTCAAGCTGAAGGAGATCCGCCACCTCCAGGCCGGCCTGCGCAACGCCTTCGCTGGCGGTGCACCGGCGTTCGTGCTCGACCTGCCGCGCCGTGATGCCCTGTTGGCGTCGGCGACGCGTCCCCGTCGGAAGAAACTGCGTTTTCCCGCGCCGCTATGGATCGGCCTCGCGGCCAGCATCATGGCGGTGGTGTATGTCAGCACGTCTTCCACCGTTGTGGTGACCGAATCCGAGTGGGCCGAACTGCCACCACTGAGATTCAGCGCCGTCTCGGCGCCCGTGAATGGCCATGCGGACGGCGAACATGGTCGTGAAGGCCTGCCTG
>JANPIY010000539.1:0-7538 GCA_031425255.1 Planctomycetota bacterium | reverse complement strand
GCGGTGCGGATGCCAGCCATGCGCACGGCTTCGGGATTGGTGCCGATGGCGATCAGGTGACGACCGAACACCGTGCGCGTCAGCACCACCTGACCGACGATCACCACCACCAGCGCGGTGAGCACCGCGGGTGACAGGGCGATCCCAGGGAGCGGTGCACCGATCCATTCGACCGACGAGCCGATGTAGGTGGTCTGCGAATCGGTCACCAGGTACGCGCCACCGCGGGCGGCTTCGAGCATGCCGAGCGTGACGATGAACGAGGGGATGCGCGCCCACACGCTGATGACGCCGTTCAGCAGGCCCGCGGCGGCCCCGGTCAGCAGCGCGAGCGGGATGGCCAACGCCAACGGCCAGTGCCACTGCATGAGCGCGGCGCCCATCAGCGCCGCACTGAGCGCGAGCAGCGAACCGACCGAGAGGTCGATGCCACCGACGATCAGCACCAGCGTCATGCCTACCGCCACCACCGTCAGGTCGGGGATCTGGTTGGCGATCGATGCCGCTGTCTTGGCGCTGGCGAATGAAGGACTGGCGATTCCGAAGATCACCACCAGGGCGAGCAGGGCGGCGATCAGGCCGACGTACTGCACCACGGAAGGCGGTAGACGTGGGCGTCGACTGACGAGCGGGGCATGGTCGGCCTGGGTCATGCGACGTCCTGGGCGGTGGTCAGGTGGTTGCTGAAGGCTGCGCGCATCAGCGCCTCGCGCGTCCAGGTGGCGCGCTCGAAGCGCCCGGCGACGCGGCCGGCCGACATCACCACGATGGCATCGCAGGTCTCCAGCAATTCATCGAGATCGCTCGAGACGATCACCAGGGCCTTGCCGTGTGCGGCCAGCTCGGCGAACACCTGATGGATACGACGGCGGGCAGCGACATCGATGCCGCGCGTCGGCTCATCGAAAAGGAAGACCTGCGCGTCCCGCGCCAACCAGCGGGCGATCACCACCTTCTGCTGGTTGCCACCGCTCAGGGCTCCGACCGTCTGATCGATCGAGGTGCAGCGGATGTCCAGGAGCAGGCGGTAGTCCTCGGCCAGTTGATGCTCGGCCGCCTGCGCGATGAAGCCGAACCGCGACGGCAGCGCGCTGAGCGTGGTGTTCCAACACACCGGCAGCGGCAGCAGGAGACCATCACGTTTGCGTTCTTCGGTGATCAGTGCCAAGCCCTGCGCCACGGCCTGCGCTGGCGAGGTGAGCTGGAGCGCTTTGCCATGCAGGCGCAGGGTTCCCGCCGCGGCGCGCTCCGCGGCGAACACCGCACGGAGCAGTTCGCTGCGACCCGATCCCACCAGGCCGGCGATGCCCAGGCGTTCGCCCGCGCACACGCGGAACCCGCCGTCCACCAACCGTGGCGGGGCGCGGAACCCGTCGGCTTCCAGTACCACCCGCGCGGTGGCGAACGAGCCCCAGGCGCTGGCTGCGCGCTGATCCTCGCCGCTCATCAGGGCCACCATCGCGTCCGTCGAGAGCCCTGCCGCCGGCCCGGTATGCACCCGTCGGCCATCGCGCAACACGGTCACGCGATCGGCGAGCCGCGCGACCTCATCCAGGCGATGGCTGATGTAGATGATCGCCACGCCGCTTTGCCGCAGCCCGTCCAGGCGGCGCAGGAGGTCATCCGCTTCGGCGACACTCAGCGCGGCGGTCGGCTCATCGAGGATCAGCACGCGGCACTCGCGACCGAGCGCACCGGCGATCTCCAGCAGTTGCTGTTGACCGACCCCCAGCGCCGATACCGGCAGATCGGTGGCCAGCGTGGACAGGCCGCTGCGATCGAGGATAGCACGTGCCTGCGCATGCAACGCCCTGCGATCGATCATCCCGAAGCGCCGCGGCAGGCGCGTCAGCAGCAGGTTCTCCGCCACCGTCAAGGTGGGGATCAGGTTCAGCTCCTGCTGCACGATCTGTACGCCCGCGATCTCGGCGTCGCGCTTGTTCAACGGCACAAAGGCGCGGCCATCCAGACGCATGGAGCCCGCGCTGGCTGTGACCAGCCCCGCCACGATACGGCTGAGCGTGCTCTTGCCGGCGCCGTTGGCGCCCAGCAGCGCATGCACCTCGCCTCGGCGGATGGTGAGGTCGACCTCCGCCAACACTGGCACGGCGTAGGTTTTTCCGATGCCGGTCAGCTCCAGCAGCGCGGTGTGTTCCGTCATTTCACATCCGCGGCGGTGACCAGATCCACCGGTGTTTCGCGGTCGGCGACCGCGGCCTTGGGATTGGCGACGAGGGTGAGTGCCACCTCGATGCCGAAGACGGCGAGCTGGTCGCCGTGCTGGTCGGCGGTAGCGAGCACGGTGCCGGCTTTCAGCGCGTCGCGCACGGCGGGGATGTTGTCGAAGCCGACCACGTGCACCGTGCCGGTCTTTCCGGCGGCTTTCACCGCGGCGATGGCGCCCAGCGCCATGCTGTCGTTGGCGGCGAGAATGGCTTTGGTTTCGGGATGACGAGACAACAGCGACGCGGCGATGGTGTTGGCCTGGGCCATGTCCCACTGCGCACTCTGACTGTCGGCGATGGTGATGCCGGCGGCTTTCATCGCGTCTTCGAAGCCCAGCCGCCGCTGGGTGCCGTTGAACGAGGTGCGAATGCCTTCGAGCACCACCACCTGATCGCCGGCTTTGAGCGATTTCGCTAGGTGTTCGGCGACCTTGCGCGCACCGACCCGATTGTCCGGGCCAACGAAGGGCACGCTGAGTTTCTCCGCCGCCAGCACGTCGGTATCGAGGCGGTTGTCGATGTTGACCACCACCACGCCGGCGTCGCGCGCACGCCGCAGCACCGGCACCAGCGCCTTGGAATCCGCCGGAGCGATGACGATGGCCTGCACACCAGCGGCGATCATCTCCTCCACCAGGGCGACCTGACGGGTGAGATCACGTTCATCCTTGATGCCATTGACCACCAGATCGTAGTCACCCGCGTGTGCCGCCTGATGTTGTTTGGCGCCGTCGGCCATCCCGGCGAAGAACTCGTTGGCGAGCGATTTCATCACCAGGGCTACGCGCGGTTTTCCGCTGGCGGGTGTCGCTGGCGCGGCGGTCACGGTCACGTCGCTCTGACTGCCGCAGCCGCTGATGAGGACGGTCAGCAGGGCGAGCAGCGTGACGGAGAGACGGAGCGTGGTGGTCATGGGGTTCCTCGGGCGGTGGCAGCAGTGATGGAAGCACCGGCGTACGTGGTGAGCAGGGCTTCGACCGCATCACGTCGCGGCAAGCTGGGCTGAGCGCCTGGACGGGAAGCCGCCAGGGCACCAGCGGCGAGTGCAAAGCGTACGGACTCGACGAGCGTCGCACCTTCCGCCCAGCGCATCGCCAGTCCGGCTTTGAAGGCGTCGCCTGCGGCCGTGGTATCGACCGCGTGGATGGGGAATGCCGGCAGGTGATGAGCCAGGCCCTCGGCGCACAGCAGCGCGCCATCAGCGCCCAGAGTGATCACCACCGCGCCAGCACCGCGCGCCACCAGCTCCCGGGCGGCATCGGTGATGTCGGCGATGGTCGGCAGTGGCCGGCCGACCAGGGCCTCGGCTTCGCTGCGATTGGGCGACAACAGATCGACGTGGGAGAGCGCCGGATCGAGGTGGGCCGGTGCGGGCGCGGGATCCAGCAGCACGCGCACGCCGACCGCGCGGGCAAGGCGCGCGGCGGCGATCACCGTCGCGACCGGGACTTCTAATTGCAGGAGCAATACCTGGGCAGAGCGGATGTGCTCGGCGTGGCGCTCCACATCCGCGGGCGTCAGACACGCGTTGGCGCCTGGGATCAGCAGGATGTGGTTTTCGCCGCTGTGTTCGACGGCGATGATCGCGGTTCCGCTCGACACCTCAGGGGTGATCAGTTCGCTCGGCAGGGCGACGCCCTCGGCCACCAGGCCATCACGCAGACGACGGCCGGCGGCATCACCGCCGACGCGGCCGATCAACGTGGCGCGCGCGCCCAGCCGTGCTGCTGCTACCGCCTGGTTGGCGCCCTTGCCACCACCGACCTCGTGCAGGTTGTCGCCGGTCACGGTCTGACCAGGCCTGGGCAGGGCGGCGCAACGCACCACCACATCCAGATTGATCGAGCCGACCACGACGATGGAAGGGCTCGCCATGTCAGCGCACTTTCTGCGCGGGTCTGGGCGGTTCGCTGGCGAGCAGCATCAACGCTTCGGTGACCCGTACCTTCTGTGCCTCGGTCAGCCGCAGGTGGCGGTGCTGGCCTTCACCCGCGGTGAAGGTGGTGATGCTGGTGTTGGCCACGCTCACGCGCCCGGTGGGGGAGAGCTCGAAGTACCCGCGATCGGGGCGCACGGCATGCAGCACGCTGGTCAGATCCCAGGCCGGGCGGTTGTGCGGCGGCGGTTCGTAGAGCACATAGGATTCGGCGAGCGGGTGGTGGCCCACGTAGCGGTAGTCGCGTTCGATGCTGATGTGGGGCGTCGCGACTGCGATACCGACCTCGAAGCCGCTCCAGAACACCGGTGTCGGCCAGCGCGCAGCGAGCTGCTGCGCTGACGGGATGTCCTTCTCGACGTTGTATTCCCGGTAGTCCGGCTTGCTGAACTCGCCGGCCATGATCGAGATGAATCTCACCTTGGCCTTGATCAGCTCCGGTCCGGCGAGCGGCGACATCGAATCCGCCTTGGTGTCCAGCAGCGCGGCGAGGTTGGTCGAGAAACCCACCTGCGCGATCACCACCGACTGGTCGGCGGCGGCGATGAGCGTCTTGCGCAAGACCTCGACCGCGGCCGGCGCCTGTTTGCCACTGATCAGATCGTGCGGGTAGCGCGCTTTGCCGTCGTCCTGTTGGTTCACCAGCCCCAGGAACTTTCCCTGATCATTGGTCACGCCGCTGCGGCAGACGCCGATCGGAATATCGCCGCGGCCGTAGAAAGTATTGATCGCATCGACGAACGGCGCCGCCAGTTCATGGTCCTTGGTGATGGTCACCGCCAGCAGTCTGCATTCGCCACGCGATTCCAGCGCGTGGATGACCCCCAGCGCCAAGACATCGTCGACGTCGTTGCCGATGTCGGTGTCGAAGATGAGGCCCACCGGCGTACGCGCAGGCTCGACAGCGGCAGCGAGGGCGATCGTCCCCACCAGGATGACCGCGAGGTGGCTGAGCGGGGAAGGAAGTCGGCTCATAAACGGACCTTTCGTGGGGAGGCAGCGAGCGACGGAGAGGGGGGTGCGACGGAGGCGCGTTCGATCACCGTCACCGCGATGCGCTGCATACGTGTACGCGGCCGGGTCGCTCCAGCGATGCGCGCCAGCAGTAGTTCCGCTGCACGCCGGCCGAGCGCGGGCACATCCTGGCAGGCGGTGGTCAGGGGGGGATTGAGGAAGTCGGCGTGCGGCAGGTCATCGAAGGTGACCAGCGAGAGATCGCGGGGTACCGCGCGCCCCAGGTGGGCGGCGGCACGCAGTGCCCCGAGTGCGATCTGATTGCTGAGTGCGAACAACGCAGTGATGCCCGGCTGCTCCGTCATCACCGCCTCGGCCGCCGTGCGGCCCGAGACCTCGCTGAAGGAATCGCCCCGGATATGCGATGACGGCAGTCGCACGCCGGCTTTTCCCAGCGCGTCCTTGAACGCCGCCAGACGTTCGTCATTGGCCAACGTGCCAGGACGCCCTTGCAGGACACCGATGCGGCGATGCCCCGCCTGCAGCAGCACCGCGGCCAGCGCTCGTGCTCCTTGCGCATGATCGCTGGTGACCGTGAGCAGATCGCCATCAGCGAACCCTCGGTCGACGACCACCAACGGCAGGCCGTCGTCCTGGGCGGCCACCAGATGTTCCTGGGTCAGCCCGGCAGGACAGACCACCAGGCCTTCGATACGCCGATCACGCAGCTGGCTGACCAGGCGTCGTTCGCTGGCATCGTCCTCGCGACTGTCAGCCAGGAGCACGGAGTAGCCTTTGGCCTCGGCCGCCAGGGTGATTTCGCGCGCGATGGCGGCGAAAAAGGGATTGGACACGTCTGGCACCACCATGCCCAACAAGGCGCTCTGTCCGCTTTTCAATGAACGTGCCAGGTGGCTGTGGCGGAAACCGGTCTGCTTGGCCGCGGCGCGGACCGCCGCCACCGTGCGGTCGCTGATGCGGTGCGCGCTGGCCTTGTCCGCCATGACCCGCGACGCGGTGGCGATACTGACTCCGGCGAGCTTGGCGACGTTCTTCAAGGTCATGAGGGCTGGATCTCCCGACAGTGCGCAAACGTTTGCGCATACATAGGGATGACGGCATGGCACACAAGTGCCGAAACCGGCCAACCCTTTCTGGGGAGACTCATCCTCCGCAACCTTGCCGAGGTATCAGTCGCCTCTGGCCCCGTGCAGCTGAAAGGAAAGGCGCGTTTCCTGCGCAACCGCGGTGGTCGTGCATCACGTGTGATCACGACGCCGCGCTTGAGGACTTGTAGCGATTCTGCGAAGGCGGCACAGTGTCCGCGCCGTGATCATCCCGCTCCACATCACGACGGTCGATGCGCTCGCAGGGTGGCCGAGTTGTGAGAAGGTGGTCTACGAGACCCGCTCGCCTGGCTCCTATCAGGAACTGGTGCGGCTTCAGAAGCGCGAGACCTCCACCGTCCAATTGATGATGCGTGGACGCTTGCGCTGGCGGGTCGGTCGTTCATCGGCCTGGAGCGTGGTGGAGACCGGACAGGCGCTGATCTATGACGCCGGAATCCATGGCGACCTCGAGTACGCGGGTGAACTGGCGGGTGGCCACCTGGAATTCATCTACGTCAATCTGATCGGTGAAGCCATGCGCCGCGCGGTGCTTGGCATCGTCGAGCGCGTGGGGCACGCGGCACCGGTGCATGGCGGTGAAGAACTGATCAAACGGTGGTCGGCGAAATTGATCGCCAGTGGCGGGGCGCCTTCCCACCGCTGCATGAGCACGGTCGAGGCGAGCGAGCTGGCGTGGAGCTTCCTGCATCCGCTGGCCCGAGGCCTGGCCCCGACCAACGGCCTCGCCGAACGGGCAATGGCCCTGCTGACCGAGCATTGGCAGGATCCGCCGCCCCTGGCGACGCTGGCCAAACGCCTGCGTGTCAGCCGCGAACACCTCGCCCGCACGCTGCGCCTCACCTGCGGCCAACCACCTGGGTTGTGGCTGCGGCGGTACCGCCTGGGTCGCGCCGCCGACCTGCTGGAATCCGGCAAATCGATCCCGGAGGTCGCGCACAGTTGCGGCTATTGTTCGGTGCCGCACTTCATCCACGCCTTCCGGCGTGTACTGGGGACCACGCCTGGGCGCTGGCTGCGGGAGAAGCGCAAGTAGGGGGTCGCCCATCTCCGCTCGAGAAAGGATGTGGGATCTGCCCGCGTACGTGATCCGCAAAACCTCATGGGAAAGTAGCTGATGACGACGTGCTCGACGCGTCACCGATTCACTCGGATCTCTTTGTTTCACCTGATCGGACAGTCAGGTTCTTTGGAGTGATAAGGGGGGTGCGGTGCATGAGATTTTAGAACAGCGGGCCGCAGAGACGCAGAGACGCAGAGGCTAGAAGCCACTGCTCCTGCATTCCTCTGCGTCTC
>JANPIY010000538.1:0-17557 GCA_031425255.1 Planctomycetota bacterium | reverse complement strand
CTGCTGACCACCAGCACCGGAGCTGCGGCGGCGCGGTCGAGCAGGATGGAGAAATACAGCTCTTTCGCGATCTGACAGCCATCCTCGACGTAGAGGGTCTTGACCTGTTTGCAGCCATCGCCGGTCTGGATGGTCTTGAGGAAGTTGCCGAGCAGCTTGCCCGCCATCTCACGCGCCGCCTCGGGCGACTTCACCACCTTCACCCCACCATCCATCACCTTCTGGGTCATGGCCTCGTCGGCGAACACCGTGCCCTTGCCGCGCCCGCCGGCGTGGATCTGCGACTTCACCACCACGACCGGGGAACCCAGCTCGCGGGCAGCGGCCTCCACCTGGTCGACCGTGGTGCAGGCGATGCCCCGCAGAACGGGCACTCCATGCGCGCGAAAGAGCTGTTTGCCTTGGTATTCGTGGATTTTCATCGCGTCCTCATCGGTCGGGCGACACGTTGGATGTGCCCTTGCAGCATGCAATGGTCAAGGTCGCTGGCGCACAACCCATGCGCGGGCGGGTGGTTGACCCATGTGCACAGCTCGCAGACGCAGACGGGGACTTGGTCGATTCCTCATCGGCCTCATAGTGCAGCGATGGTCAGCATTGCCGTCCCGATCTCCGCCGCCGACGCCGAGGGCGTCATCGTATTGTCCCGCCACGCCATGGCGGCCGGGGCCGATCTGGTGGAGGTACGCCTCGACACCTGCGTCAAGCTCGGCGCCGAACCTGGAGCCGTGGTGGCGGCGATCCCGCACTTGGCACTGCCGACCATCCTCACCATCCGGCATCCGTCCGAGAACGGCGATTGGCAGGCCAGCGACGTCGAACGTGTACGTTGGTTCAATCAGGCCGGCGTCCTGGGCGTGGCCTGGATCGATGCTGAACTGGCGCAGTGGTCGGCACTGACCTCCGCCGGTCTGGTGCGTCCGCCGAGTACCAAGCTCATCCTCAGCTACCACGACTTCGACGGTATGGGCCAGGACCTGACGCGCCGCATCGCCACCATGCGCAGCCTCGGCGCCGACGTGGCGAAGATCGCGGTGCGGCCAAACGACGCCGCCGAGCTGGCCATCATCCGCGATTGTTACCAGGCCAGCACGGGTCCGCTGACGGTGATCGGCATGGGTGAACACGGCCTGCCGTCGCGTCTGCTGGCGGGAGCCTGGGGGGCCGCGGTGACCTTCGCGCGGCTCGATGGCGATGTCGGCTCGGCACCAGGCCAACCGACCGTCGGCGAGTTGCTGAAGCTCTACCGTATCAAGCAGCAGAACGCGCAGACCAAGATCTACGGCGTGGTCGGCAGTCCGGTCAGCCATTCGCTGAGTCCGCTCATCCACAACACCGCCTTCGGCCAGCACAAGCTCAACGCCGTCTACGTGCCGTTCCGGGTCGAGGACGTGGTGGCGTTCTGGCGTGCCTGCGGTGACTGGATTGCCGGGCTCTCCATCACCATCCCGCACAAGACCGCTTTGATCGGCCAGATGCATACCATCGAGGATCTCGCGCGGCGCATCGGCGCGATGAACACCGTCTACCGTGATCGCGATCTGAAACCCGTCGGTGCCAACACCGATGCGCTGGCGGTGATCTCGTGCGTCGAAGAGCAGATCTGCACGGTCAAGGACCGCTGCGTCCTGGTGCTGGGAGCGGGCGGCGTCGGTCGCGCCATCGGCGTGGCCATGAAGGAGAAGGGGGCGCGGGTGATCATCGTCAACCGCACCGCTGACAAGGCCAAGGACCTGGCGCAGGAGATCGGCGTCGAGTTCATGACCCTCGATCAGGCGTTGATGATCTCGTTTGACGTGTTGGTCAACGGCACCTCGGCGGGCATGGGCAAGCCCGACGAATCACCGTGGCCGAGCGAACATCACCGCGAGGACAGCGTGGTCTTCGACACCGTCTACCATCCGCTCGAAACCAAACTGCTGCGTGATGCGCAGCGTGCCGGCGCGCGGACGGTCGGCGGGCTGCAGATGCTCATCCGCCAGGCCCTCGGCCAATACCAGCGCTGGACCGGACGCGAGGCTCCTGAGCACCTGATGTACCGCGCGTGCCTCGATCGTCTGGGTGCGACGCGGATGGAATGATGCGGGACAACGCTCTGCGGAGTGCAGAGTGCAGAGGTGCGGCGTGCGCAGCCCTGCACCCAGCCACCGGTGTGAAGCCAGGATAATTGGCCGCAGACGCGCAGAGACGCAGTGACGAAAAAGACCCTGCTTTGCCTTTCCTTTGCGCCTCCGCGTCTCTGCGGCCGATTCTTCTTCGTTAGTTTCAGCGCATGGTCACCCAGCCCGTGCGACCCATGATCATCAGTGTCACGCAGTTTCATGGGCCTAGTTGATCGTTTTTCGATGCGGCGACCACGGAAGCCGGCCTAGATCGACGGCGGGTTCTCCGACCATGGATCACCTGAATGACCAGGGGGACGGAGGGATCCGTGCCCGCTGGTGGAGTTCCCGCGCGAGCTTCGATGCTCACCCCGTTCGTGTGGCGCTGCGTGGCGATGGAAGTGAACCCGTACCCGAGGTCCTCATGTCGAAAAAGCATCCGCTGTCGCTCACCCCCACCCGCTGGGTCCTCGTCCTGCTGGCGCTGGCGAGTCTGGCGCCGACGGCCGACTTGCGTCCAGAGGATCGCCTGGCGCTCGAGGCCTTCGATCGCGAGTTGCAGGTCCACATGACAGCCGCGCGTGGCGGCCGGGCGATCGCGGATCCCGAGCGCATGGTGAAGGCCGCACGCGATCGGCGCGTGGTGCTGCGCCGGTTGGTGCGTGATGATCCCGAGCAGGCGGTCACGGTGGCACTGGATCGGACTCGTCGGGCGCTGGTGCCCGCTGCTGCACGCAGCGAACTGGAAGAGGAGATCAGCGGAATGGGGGCCTTGGAGATCCTGATCTCCCGACCGCTCGTGCCGTCCGATCCACCCATCGTCCTTCGCCATGCGGTGGTCGCCGGGCAGCGCTATCTGGTCACCACCTGGGGCGGTGGTCTGCAGGAGATCAGCGCCAGCCGCCGCAGCCTGCATGGCGTCGCGGTCGATGGGGTCCTAGCCTTGGCCCCTGGACGGCTGCGGGTGCTCAAAGCCGGTGAGACGCCCCTGGTGGGCAAACGCCTGGACGATCAACGCTGCCCGGTCTCGGGAAAAGTCGCGGGCGACAATCAGGAACCGGACGATGCCATGGCTGACGTGGTGGTCGAAAGCGGCGACGCCGTCCACGTCCTCTGTCAAGGCGGCCACCTGTCCCAACTCGGCGATCAGATCGCGGTCGCGGAAGCCGGCTCCAGCCTCCTCGCCAGCGCCTGGACCACCGGTCCGAAGCAGGTGCTGTACATCATCGCGCAGTGCGCCGATGAGACCGCTTTTCCTGAGAGCGTGTCGGATGCCAACAACACCATGACCCAGGTCGCGGCCCGTTTCGCCGCCCAGTCCTGGGGTCAGACCACGATGACCTACAAGGTCGTCCAGGTGCTGCTGCCGAAGACCAAGGCCGAGTACCTCGCATCCAAGAATTCCAGCGGCAATGACAATGGCGTGTACGTGCTCCAGAGCGATGCGCGCTCAGCCGCGACCGCGCTCGACCCGGACAACGCGCCCGCCAACTGGGACCTCGACTGCATCCGGCATGCCGGGATCTGGGGCTGGGGTGGCCTCGGATCCGTGGGTGGCAAGGGCACCTGGCTGCAGGGCACCGGGGTCGGCCTCGCGGTCCATGAACTGGGCCACAATTACGGACTGATGCATGCGAATTTCTGGGAAACCGGCGGGGCGAGCGTGATCGGGGCGGGCAGCAATGACGAATACGGCGATCCATTTTCGGAGATGGGCGGTAATGGCCAGTTCACCGCTTTTGAAAAATGGCGCCTGGAGTGGATCCCCACCGCCAACGTCCAGACCATCACCACCAGCGGTACCTACCGCGTCGACGCCGGCGACAGCGCCACCGCTCCCGCGGGTTCGGCGAAATATGCGCTGCGGATCGCCAAGGACGGTCAGCGCGATTACTGGATCTCCCATCGGCGAGAATTCTCCAGCAACGCGTGGACCCAGGATGGCGTGTTCCTGCACTGGGATCCGTGGTCCATCAGCGGCATCGGCAATTCGAACGGGGGCGGACAGTTGCTCGACACCACCCCGGGATCCGTGGGCGGCAAAAGCGATGCGGCACTCGTGCGTGGCCGCACCTTCGCCGATACGGCCGCGAACGTCTACATCACGCCGATGACCCTCAATACCGGCACCACCCCGGTGTCGATGAATGTGGTGGTGAATATCGGTCCATTTCCGACCAACCGTCGGCCAACGGTTACGGTGACGGCCAATGCCACCAGTGTCGCCACAGGCGCCACGGTCGACTTCACCGCCTCCGCCAGCGATCCCGACGGTGACCCCTTGGCGATCCATTGGGACTTCGCCGATCAGCGCTGGGCGGCCAACACCCTGACTCCGACCCAATCCTGGAACACCGCCAAAGTGTATCCCGTCCGCGTCACGGTCAGCGATATGAAGGGTGGCACTGCCAGCGACACGGTCCTCATCACGGTGGGGACGGTGTCGACGTTCCGCATCGCCGGCAACGTACGCGGCCCAGGCGCGGTCGGTCTGGAAGGAGTACGCGTCAGTCGCGCCGGCTCCACCACTCCGGTATGGAGCGACAGCGATGGTTCCTACACCCTGGCGAATGTCGCGGCCGGGACTCACACCGTAGCGGTGCAGAAGGACGGCTTCATCTTCACCGCCGATTCCACCGCGACGGTGACGGTCGGCCCCAACGCCACCGGCATCGATTTCTCGGCCAGCAATGCCGCGCCAACGGTGGTGACGCCTGCCGGGGCCAGTTCATCGCCGGTCACTGCCAAGACCGTCACGCTGTCGGCGCTCGGTGCTGACGACGGGGGCGAGGCCTCGTTGACCTACACCTGGACGGTGACGGGGTCGCCCCCAGCGCCGGTTACCTTCGCGCCCAACGGCACCAATGCCGCCAAGACCACCCTGGCGACCTTCGCCAAGACGGGGGGCTATGAATTTCTCGTCACCATCAGCGATGCCGGTGGACTGACGGCGACGAGCACGGTCGCCGTCACGGTTAATCAGACCAGTACCATGATCGTGGTCTCCCCGTCTGCCCCAGTGGTGCACGTGGGTTCGACTCGAACCTTCACCGCTCTTGCCAACGACCAGTTCGCCCGCGCCTTGTCCAGTCAGCCGTCCTTCACCTGGAGTGTGAGCGGCGGCAAGAGCATCTCGGCGAGTGGGGTGGTGGCCGCCAGCACCACGGTTGGCGGGCCTTACACCGTCACTGCCAGCGGCGGAGGCCGCAGTGGAACCAGCACCTTCACGGTGGTGAACGACGCTCCGACCATCGCCGCCATCGCCGATCTGGCGACGGCGCCTGGCATCGCGACCGGCGCCATCGCAGTCACCATCGCTGATACCGAGACCGCCGCTGGCGCCTTGATCCTGACCCGCGCCAGTTCGGATCCCGCGCTGCTGCCCGTCGCCAACATCGTGATGGGAGGCACCGGTGCCAATCGCACGGTAACGCTGACGCCGACCGCCGGCGCCACCGGCGCGGTCACCGTCACCATGACGGTGGCCGACGCCCACGGCGCATCCACTGTCGAGAGCTTCGTCCTCACCGTCGGTACGCCGCCCGCCGGCAGCGGCGGCGGTGATGGTGGTGGCGGGGGTGGTGGTGGCTGTGGCCTGGGCGGCGGCGTCAGCGCCTTGCTCGCTCTGCTGGCGCTGTCGCTGTCGCGTTTCCGGCGCCTCACCGCAGGTTGACCCTGACAAAAAGGCGGCTCACGCGGAGGCGCGGAGGCGCGGAGGCGGAAGGCAGGAGGAAACCGACAGGGCTCGGCCGGTGTGCGACGTGCGGCGTGCGAACACTGGGGCTGAGCCGGAGTCCTTCCTCTCCCCTCCGCGCCCTCCGCGCGAGCTTTCTCCTCTCGCCTTCAATGCCCCCGGAGAAAAGGCAGCTCAGGTGGAGGCGCGGAGGCGGAAGGCAGGAGGGAAACGACAGGTCTCGGCCGGCGTGCGACGTGCGGCGTGCGAACACTGGGG
Source organism: Planctomycetota bacterium (assembly GCA_031425255.1). Lineage (GTDB taxonomy): Bacteria > Planctomycetota > UBA11346 > UBA11346 > UBA11346 > BOG-1363. The sequence goes on along the minus strand of JANPIY010000538.1, from coordinate 11,503 downwards.
TGGCCCACACAACGCGCGAGTGCTTGGTGCATCACTTCGCACCTCGCACGCCGCACTGCTTTTTCTCGTTCACTGGTTGCAACGCTCACCCTGACGACCTGGATCTGTACATCACGAGATCACGCTGACGGCGTCCCTGGGAGTTCTGCGGTGCGGATCTCAGGGCGCGTCGGTGCGGAACGGCACGGCCGGTAGACCGGCCTGGTTGCTTAGCGAACAATCAGGGTTGTCGCCCCACGCGTAGCGCACGGCGACCGGCTTGGTCACGCCGCTGGCGGAGACCACCACGGTGTCACCGACGATTTTCGCGTCGGCCCAGACGAATTTCTTGTCCTCGCCCGCGATGGCGAAGCCGGTGAGTTTGTCGCCGGTCATGGTCAAGCCGCCGCCCAGGTGGGTGAAGGACAGGATGGCCGTGGCACCATCGACCTTCAGCGCCTGGTACACCGGGCCGGAATATTCGATCTTCTTGCCGTAGTCCTTGGCGAGCGCGTTCAGCGCCAGACGCAGGCCGACGTCCTGCTTGTTCTTGGGGTGGATGTCCTTGGCTTCGCCGATGTCGATGGCCACCGCCAGGCCGGTGTTCTTCACGGTGGTGGTGGTCAGGTATTGCGCTTCGCGCAACGCCGCCCACGCGCTGTCGCCGGGCTCGTTCTTGCGCTCCATGAAGTTCGCAAGCTGGACGATGTAGAACGAGAAATCGCCCTGACCGAACGACTGGCGCCAGTCGCCGATCATCAGCGACATCAGTGCGTGGTAGTCCTTGGCCCGGCCGGCGTTCGATTCGCCCTGATACCAGATGGCGCCCTTGATGCCGTAGGGGACCAGCGGGTTGAGCATGCCGTTGAAGAGCGCCGCCGGCTTGTTTGGCGAATTCTGCCCTTCGGGAGCGCGTGGTTTTTTCGGCTCGGGCTGGCCGGCGGCCTTGGCCGCCGCCGCTTCGACGGTCCACTTCTCCGTCGCCTTCTTGAACTTTTCGGTCTCGGCCGCCAATCCTTCCATCCGCTTGTCCCAGGCCGTGAAGACCTCGGTGAAGGGGGGCTTGCTGCCGAGGGCGGCCTTGCTGGTCCACGCCTCGGCCGGCGTGCCACCCCACGAGGTGTGCAGCAGGCCGATCGGCACGTCGAGTTCCTGGACCAGCTTGCGACCGAAGAAATAACCGACCGCAGTGTAGCCGCCGACGGTCTGCGGGCTGCACACCGTCCACTTCCCGCTGCATTGGCTCAGCGGGACATCGGAGGTCTTCTTCTCCACCTTGAAGTGCCGCAGCTTGGGGAAGTTGGCGGCGGCGATCTCCTGCTCGGCGTTGGTGGAGCTCTTGACCACCCATTCCATATTCGACTGGCCGGAGCAGACCCACACCTCACCGACCAGCACATCGCTCAGCTTCAGCGTGTTGGTGCCGGCGACGGTCAGGTCGTACGGTCCGCCAGCCTGATGCGCATCGAGTTTGACCAGCCATTTCCCGTCGGCGCCGGCCGCGATGGTCTTGCTCTGACCATCGAAAGTGACGGTGACCTGCTCGCCCGCATCGGCTGTGCCCCACACCGGGATGGCGATGCCGCGCTGGAGCACCGCGTGATCGGTGAAGGGTGAGGCGAGGGCGACGGCCGCATCCAAGGCCGACGAGGCGATGGCGAGAGTGGCGGCGATGCTGAGCAGACGGCTGACTGGGCGCATGGAGGCTCCTGGTGGCAAGCCTGTACGCGGATGCGGGTCCGACATTGCATGCCGATCCGTGCTATCCGTCTGCTCTCCACCGGATGGAGCGTGATCCATGTGGCGCCGGCATGCGGCTCCCGCGATCGGTTGGCAGCGGAAGCGCATTCCTCCACGCAGGCGTCGGTCCTGATCAGCTATTTGCTCAAAACGCCCCGCCGTGGGCGACGCGTCAGATCTGGCAGACCAGCGTCGGCGTGAAGTCGATCTGGTCGCAGCTGGTGCAGCGGTAGCTGACGCCGTTGAACACGCCTTCCACCTTGGCCGGCCCGAGTTCCTGACCGTGCAGGTGACCGTAGATGCAATGGGTGGCGCCGGCGGCTTCGATCAGCGGAGTGAAGCGGCTGGTCGTGCGCCCTGGCGGGATCGGCGGATAGTGGAACAGGCAGACCCGCAGACCGCGTGGTCGTCCCGCAGCGGCATCGAGGGCGTCGAGCGCGGCGATCGATAGTTTCAGTTCATGCTCTTCGCGTACCAGCCAGGCCTCGATGTCCTCGGCGGTGCGGGTGTCACCATAGCGCGTCAAGGCGGCGAAGTCGCCGCCACGCACGCCGAAGAACCCGACGCCCTGCAGCGAGACCGCGGTCTTCTTCAGCGCGTAGGTGCGCGGCGGCAGCAGTTCCGCCATCCGTTTCTGGGTGCCCGTCCACCAATAGTCGTGGTTGCCCTTGACCATCACCTTGTGCCCTGGGCGCGCACCCAACCAGGCGAAGTCGCCGGTGACTTCCGGTGGCTTGGAGGCCCAGCTGAAATCCCCAGGGGTCAGCACGATGTCATCGTCAGCGACCAGACGATCCCAGTGCTCAGCCATGCGTCCGGCGTGGTTGCCCCAGTGATCGCCGAACACATCCATGGGTTTGGCCCCGGAGGTCGAGAGGTGGAGGTCGGATAAAGCCCAGATCGCTGACATGCGGCGGGAATCTAGGGCGGCGCACCGGGGCGCCAGGGTGAAGGCGGCGTGACGCGACCTCAGCCCAATACGGTGAAGCCAAGATATTTGGACGCAGAGGCGCAGAGACGCAGAGGCGAAAGAGGCCAAAGAGGCGAAAGAGACCCTGCTTTGCCTTTCCTCTGCGTCTCCGCGTCTCTGCGGCCGATTCTTCGTCGGTAGATTAATAGCATTGGACCCCGGCCGGTGCGGAACCACCCCCGCGATGGCGATCGGCCTGCAACTGCCGTACCCGCGCCCTTGCCGGACGCGCCAGCGTGGCGATGGTCCCGCCCATGCCGGCGATCCTCCACGGAAACAGCGACTTCGACCAGGTGATGGTCAAACATCCGGACGGTTTCGAAGTCATCCTGGTCAAGCTCGATGGCGTCGTGCATGCGTACCGCAACAGCTGTCCACACATCGGCATCGGCCTGGACTACGGCGATGGGCGCTGCCTGCACGGCGACCGCCAGTTGATCTGCAACATGCATGGCGCGCTGTTCGAGGCGGATACGGGTTTCTGTACCGACGGACCATGCTCGGGCGATTCGTTGACCCGGATCGAAGTGATCATGGATGCGGCGGGGAGGGTGGTATGCGGATGAGCTCCAGCGCACCGTTGGGGTCGGGTCACTGCGGCGACAGCGGGGTCATTGCGCGTTACCGCGCACCGTGCGTGCAACACTCCGCACTCCGCACGGAATCACATGCTCGGTCCTGACCATCCCACCATCGGTCGCGTCGATCTGCCCAGTCCGGTGCCACCCCATCCGCTCGACACGCTGGTGACCGTGCAGCGGGCGCGCAAATATCGCCAGGTCTTGGCGCGCCGGACCGAACGCCTGATCGTGGTGGTCGAGGACTGTTTCGATCCGCACAACGCCACTGCCATCGTGCGCACCTGCGATGCCTTCGGCTTGCAACGCGTCATGGTCTCGACCGGTCGCAACGCCTTCAAGGTCAACCGCCGGGTCTCGCAGGGCAGCCACCTCTACATGGATCTCCAGGTCTTTCCCGAGATCACGGCGGCCTATGCCGCCCTGCGCGCGGAGGGCTACCGCATCATGGTGACCGACCTCGCGGCGGGCGCCGTGCAGAGTCCCGATCATCTGCGGCCGATGTTGGCGGAGGGTCCGCTCGCCATCGTCTTCGGCAATGAAGGCACCGGCGTCAGCGCCGAGGCCTCGCGCCTCGCCGATGGGCACTTCCTCATCCCGATGGTGGGCTTTCCGCAGAGTCTGAACCTCTCGGTCTCGGTTGCCGCCAGCTTGTGGGCGCTGCGCGGGGTCGCGTTGACGGTCGACCAACCGGGCGACCTCCCGGCATCGCGGCAGGTCGCGCTGTACGACCACTGGATCCGCACCCACAAGGGCGACGTCGCCGACGCAGCTGAGGCCGCGTTGCGCCATCCGCGCGCGCTGGATGAGGTCGGCAAACACGGCGAAGGGCTCGACTCCCTGCGAGGATGAGGGGCGTTTGCGTCCACTGCAGGACGGCCGCCTGCGCTGCCCGCCATGAATTTGAATGCGCATCCACGGCTTGAGCCCAGGGGTGGCTCTGAAGGTGGAAAGCCTTGTCTACACTGCCGACCGACCAGTCGGTCGGCAGTTGCCTCGGGTCGGTCGGCGCCACACTCCGCCGCCATGGCCGAGCCCGCCCCCGCCCCCGCCCCCGCCAAACGCGAGGCCATCGTCGCCGCGGCGGTGACCTGTTTTTCCCGCGATGGCTTCGCCGGCACCACCATCGCCGCAGTTGCGCAGCAGGCCAAGATCGGCAAGGGCACGGTGTACGAATACTTCCGCGCCAAGGAGGAGCTCCTGGTCGACGCCTGTCTGTGGTGCTGCCAGCAGAACCAGGCGCAGGTCCATAGCCTGCTCGGTGATGCCGCCCACGGCATCCATGCTGGTGGAGGTGACGTCACCAAGGCGATCCACCGCCTCATGGTCACGGTCTTCAGCGTGGTGCCTTCCGGCAGCCAGAGCTACACCCGGCTGTTCCTCGATCTGTGGACGGTGGCCAGCGACCAGCCGCAGATCCTGGCCCAGGCCCAGTCCCGCCTACGCGAGGTCTACGCCCAGTGGGAGGGCGTGATCACCTTCCTCTATGGCGCCGGTCTGGCGCAGGGCGTGTTCCGGCCGTTGCCCGACCCGACGATCCTGGCGCGGTTGTTCACCGCCATCGTCGATGGACTGATCTGGCAGCTTCCTTTCCGCCCCGACCGCACACCCGAGGCCTTGGCGCGTTCGGCGGCCGACTGCCTGCTCGCCCTGATGCTCAAGGACGCGCAACGTCCACCGGAGGTATTCGCGTGAACGGATGTCCTGCTTCGCCGCACCATGCCGGCTCTTCTCCACCACCGGTGATGGTCCGCCGCTCATCGGCAGGAGTCCTGGCCCGTACCATATGGGCGGTGCTGTGGGCACTGGGAGCGCTTGCGGCGCCGGCCGCGGAGGCGCCGAGCACGTGGCGGCCGAGCGAGCACCCGGCGCAGATCGAACGCAGCATCACCGGCTTCACCCGACCCAGGCGCGCCATGATGGTGGCGTCAGAGGTCCCTGGTCGCATCACCGCGGTGGCGGTGGAGGTCGGTCAACGCGTCAGCCCTGACCAGGCTGCCGCCGTGGTCAGCATCGACAGCGCCCAGGCGGTGATCGCCCGCGATCAGGCGCGTTCGGCGGTCGCCGCCGCGGAACAGGCCGCGGCGGTCGCGGCGCTGGCGATCCGTTCGGCCGAGGCCGAAGCCGCGCTGCGCGAGCGCAGTGCGGCCCGCACCAAGGCCCTGGCCGACGATGGCAAGCTCAGCGCCGAGGAACTCGACAGCGCCGTCACCACCGCGGCCCTGGCGCGGCTCGCCGCACAGCGCACGGAGGTGCAGGTGGCGCAGGCGGCGACGGCAGTGGCGCAGGCCCGCCTCGACCTGGTCCGCGCCGAGGACCTGCTCGCCCGCCATCAGGTTCCGGCGCCATCCGGCTGGCTGGTCTCGGCCAGGCAGGTCGAACCCGGGGCGATGGTCGCGGCCGGCACGCCGATGCTGCGCGTGGTCGACACCACCACGCTGGTAGTTGAACTGCACCTGAGCACCGAGGAACTCGCCGCGCTGCGCGCGCTGCCGGAGCTGTCATTGCGTTTCCCCAGGCACGGTGGGCGACGCGTGCCGGCGCAGCTCGCGCGGCTCGACGCGGAGTTCGATCCGCTCACGCGCAAGCGCCGCATCGAACTCGACCTGGTGGGTGCCGCCGCCCCGGAAGCGGTGGGCGGCCTCGAGGTGGCCCTCGATTTCACCATGCCGGACGCCGGCGGCGCCGTGCTGGTACCACTCGCCTTCCTGGTCGGCCCAGGGGCGCAGCGGGTGCGTCTGCAAGATGGCAGCGAACACCCGGTGACGGTGGTGCGGCGCGACGCCAGCACCGCCACCATCCTGCTCGGCAGTCTGCCCCCCGACGCCGTCCTGACGCCATGAGCCGCAACGTAGGGCGACCATGAAGACGCTGATCCGCTTCGGCATCAAGCAGGCGGTGCTGATGAACCTGCTGTTCATCGGCATGTTCCTCTACGGCCTGCAGGTCATCAGCGGCATGCCGGTCGACCGTTATCCCAACATCCCCTTCGGCGAGATGCACGTCTACACCGCCTTCCCAGGCTCGTCGGCGGAGGAGTCCGAGCGCCTGGTGACGCGCAAGATCGAAGACGTGGTCCGCAACATGACGCAGCTCGACTTCGTGCGCAGCGTCTCCAGCGCCGGCGCCTCCGAGCTGTTCATCAAGTTCGAGGACGACAGCGATTACGAGCGGCTCTACGACGATGCCCGGCTGCGCATCCTCGGCGCGCAGAACCAGCTGCCGACGGTCAACGGCCGGCCCTTGGCGCCACGGATCGAAAAACTGGAGACCGACGCCTGGTTGCCGGTGATCCAGATCAATCTCGCAGCCAAGGATGTCGCGGCGCCACCGAGCCATCGCCGGATGGTGACCCTGATCGAGGAGCTGCGGGCCCGCCTGGAGCCGCTCGATGGCGTCAAACGGGTGCAGATCCACGGTGCCAACCACGACCAGTTCGTGGTCGAGCTCGATCCCGCGGCGCTCGAACGTCGGCGCGTGACGCTGGGTGATGTGACGGAGGCGCTCAGGGCCGCTGGCCAGGCGCCCCCCGCGGGGGTGCTCACCACGCCCAATGGCGAGATCCATCTGCGCGTCGACGCCCGCTGGCGCAGCGCCGACGAGGTGATGGGCGTGGTGATACGCCGCGATGGTGACGGCGCGCTGCTGACCGTCGGCGATGTCGCCAATCGTGCTGGCGGCGGCGAGGAGCGCATCGAGGGCGCGGTGACGCTCAGCGTCAATGGCAGTCCGGCGGTGATCGCGCAGGTGCTCAAACGCGATCACGCCAGCGCCATCACGGTGAAGGCGGCGGCGGTGGCCGCGACCGAGGCCTTCATCCGCGCGCATGCGGACGACGGGGTGGTGGCGGTGTACACCAACGACAGCGCCATCCGCGTCGAGGAAAGCGTCGGCGTGCTCGGCTGGAACCTGCTGCAGGACGTGTTCCTGGTCACGCTGACCCTGGCGCTCTTCATCAGCTGGCGCTCGGCCATCCTCGCCACCTCAGGCATCGCCTTCGCCTTCGTCGGCGCGTTGGTGCTGCTCGCGTTCATGGGCGAGAGCCTCAACGAACTGACGTTGGTGGGTCTGGTGCTGATCTCCGGCCTGCTGGTGAGCGACGCAGTGATCGTGCTCGATAATATCCAGCGATTGCGAGAAGAAGGACGATCGTTGATGGACTCGGTGGTCGACGGCACTGCCGAAGTGTTCTGGCCGGTGATCAACTCGACGCTGACGACCTGCGCGAGTTTTCTGCCGTTGCTGCTGATGACGGGATCGGTCGGTGATTTCTTCGGACTCATTCCCATCGCGGTGTGCCTTGCGCTCGCGGTGAGCATGTTCGAGTGCATGCTGCTGCTGCCATTGCACGTGGTCGATCTGGAGCGCTGGTTTGGTCCGGAGAAGGTGCACGTACGCCTGGATACCTCGCAGGGAGAACTGACCTACCTCAAACGTCCGGGCATCATCGGTCGCCTGGCGCATGCATACGACCGCATGCTGCGTTGGACGCTCGACCGTCCGTGGTGGACGCTCAGTGCCACCGCCATGTTACTGTTGCTGGCGGTGGGCGTGCTGCTGCAGAGTCGCTACGCTCCGGATCTGGGACAGCGACCGATTCTTAAGCTGGCGTTTTTTCCTGACGATGCGTCGATCATCAACGTCACGCTGCGGATGCCGGAGCAGACGCCGCTGGCAAAGACCTCGCAGGTGCTGGAGCGCATCGAGGTCGATCTGATGGCGCGTCCAGGCAAAGAACTGATGAGCGCCACCGGTTACGCCGGCATGTTGATGGACGATTCCTACAAGGCGGTGTTCGGTCATCACCTGGGGTTCATCTTCGTCGAGCTGCCGCTGGGCAAGAAGAAGACCGGATCGACGCCGAAAGAGGTGCTCGCGGCGGTGCGCGCCGACCTCGAAAAACGCTACGAAAAAGACGGCGTGCAGTTGGAGGTGAAGTTCCAGAAAGACGGCCCGCCCACCGGTCTGCCGGTGAACATCCGCGTGGCCGGCACCAACGAAGCGATGGTCAGCAAGTTATCGCAGGACATCAAAGCGTTCCTCGCCAAGGAATCCGCCGGCGACGAACCGCGACTGAAAGGCATCATCGACTTGCAGGACGACGCCAGCGATCGTCTGCACCAAGTATCGTTCCATGCCGATTGGTCACGCCTGTCACAGGCGGGCGTCAGCCAGTCGCAGGCGTTGACCTTTGCCGCTGGCGTCACCGATGGTCTCTACGTCGGTGATCTGCGCCGCAGTGACGAGGACATCCCGGTGCGCGTGCGCATGCACCGCGCCAGCCTGGACGATCCCACCGCGTTGCTGCATTTCCCGCTGATCGATGGTGCTGATGGCCGCTTGGTCCGCCTGTCAGATGTGGGCACGCTGACGGCCGAGCAGGCGCCAGCACGGCTCATCCGCCGCGATTTCCAGCGCACCATCACGGTCAGCGGCAATCTGCACGACGAAGCCGTCATCGGCGCGTCGAACGTCAATGATGCCGTGAACGCGTGGTATCGACCACGGCTGACCGACTATCCTGGCGCGTCGATCGCCTTTGGCGGCGAGGCCGAGAGCACCACCAAGAGTTACCAGAGCCTGTTTCTCGCCTTCGGCGTGTCGGTGTTGTTGATCTACGGCCTGCTCGCCACGCAGTTCCAAAGTTACTTGCAGCCGTTGCTCATCCTCAGCAACGTGCTGTTCGGTTTCATCGGCGTGGTGTTGGGACAGGCGTTGCTCGGTGGTGCGTCACTGATGTTGCCGGACGGTTTCATCCGTCCGGAACGCTCGATGTTTACCGTGCAGAGCTTCATCGCCATCGTCGGCCTGACCGGCATTGTGGTGAACGATGCGATCGTACTGATCGACTTCGTCAACAATCGCCGCCGCGCCGGCATGGGACCACGCGCGGCGCTGATCACCGCGGCGCATCAACGCATGCGGGCGATGATCATGACTAGCGTCACCACCGTCGCCGGCCTGTTGCCGATGGCGATCGGGTTCCCGGAATTTTCCGTCGCGTGGAGTCCGATGGCGACGTGTTTCGTCGCCGGCGTGATCGTCAGCACGGCCATGACGTTGTTGGTGGTGCCGGTGCTGTATGAGCAACTGGAAGGGGATCACCCTCGTGCTCGCCGCTTCCTTTCCTTCCTTTCTGGTCTGAATTCCCCGTGGTTGATCCTTCTGTTGTTGCCGTTGTGGTTGATTGCGAAGCTGCTCAGCCGTCCAGCCAGGGTCGACGATATCGGGAATGCTGTTCAGCCGCATTCCGAAACGGTGGACACCAATGACAATCCAAGAAAGGAACACTGATGCATCGCTGGATCTTTCTGTTGCCGGTTTTCTCTCTCCTGGGAATCGCCCCGGCGGCGGAGTCGAAGACGGAACCGCTGACCGCTGACCGCGCCGCGCAGCTCGCGCTCGCGGTTGCGCCGGAAATCGCCGCCGCCCGCGTCGGCCAAGCCATCGCAGCGGCAGAGGTGCGCGCCGGTTACGCTTTCGTTTATCCGCACGTCAGCGCCAGCGCTTCGTACACCCGGTCGAGCCTGGATTACCAGGACCTGCCGAGCTTCGGTCGCGTGGCGTTCAACCGGGAGGACGACTGGCGTGGCGGCGTGGCGCTCGACCAGTTCCTCTATGCGTACGATCGCCTCGGCGCCGCGCGGGATGCCGACAGCAACCTGATCCAGTTGGCCAACCAGGATCTCAAACTGTCGCAGCGCGATGTCGCCTATGCGGCGCGCGTGACGTTCGAGAGCGTGCGCCTTGGCCGGGCGCGGCTGAAAATCGCAGCGGAACGCGTAGCACAGCGCGAGGGCGAACGCGACGACGCCAAGGCCCAGGTCGAAGTCGGCCGCGCTCGTTCCACCGATGCGCAGTTGACCGAGATCGCCGTGGCTCAGGCCGCCGACGAACAAGCCGCCGCACAAGCCGCACTCGACGCGGCGCGCATCCGTTTGGCGGCGTTGATCGGTGTTGCACCAGTGGCACTGCCGGCATTGCCCGACGAACCGCTGCCGCGACCAGCACTCAACGCGTTGCTGACCAGCGCTACCGCCCACATCGAGCAGAACGGTGAAGCCGCCCGCCTCGATTTCGCCCGACGTTACGAAGACGCCACGGCGCGGATTCAAGACAGCGAGGACCGTCCGATGCTCGGCCTGCGCGCGACCTACGGCGGCGACGGCTCTGATTACGACGAACTGGAAGACACCTGGACCGCGGGCGTGTCGCTGACCTGGAACCTCTACGACGGCGGTGGCACCGTCGCTCGTACCGAGCGCATGGCGCAACGCAGTCGGCAGATCGCCTACCAACGGGATGCCGTGGTGCGCGACCGGCGTATTGCCCTCGACCAAGCGCGCAGCGAGGCCAGCAGTGTGGCCAGCCGCATCACCCTGGCCCGACGCGTGGTCGACCTCGCGACCACGACCTATGAGGACTCCCGGGCGCAATATCGCGAAGGTCGCCTAACGTTGGTGCAGGTGGGCGACAGCAGTGTCCGTCTGGGAGAAGCGCGCTACCGGCTGCTGTCGCTGCTCTATCAGGAGTCTGTGCTCGGCCACGACCTGGAGAAGCTGGCGGAGTAGACCGCCGTCCGATGTCCATTGTCCGACAGCGAGCCGCTCCCGGGTCAGGGCATTGTCAGTGGCGCACGCAGCAAGTCTCCCACCATCCCACCACAGATGGCCTGAGCCGAACGACATCGGACATCGGACATCGGACATCGGACATTCCCCATGCACTACCTCACCCGCCGTTTCGCCTTCAGCGCCAGCCACCGGCTGAACAGCACCGCCCTCGATGCCAAGGCCAACGCCTGCACCTACGGCCTATGTGAGAACATCCACGGCCACAACTACCGCCTCGAAGTGACGGTACGTGGCGCGATCGATCCGAAGACTGGGTTCTTCTGCAACGTCATGGATCTGGCCGAGGTGGTGAAGCGCCTGGTGGTCGATCCGTGCGAGCACCAGTACCTCAATGATCTGCCGTTGTTCAAAGGCGCTATCACCACGATGGAGAACATCAGTAGCCGCATCTGGGGCGCGATCGAACCGGAGTTGAAGCAACGTGGGATGGTGCTCAGCGAGGTGCTGGTTGCCGAGACCGACGAACACTGGGTGCGCATCCGCGCGGAATAGACGATGGCCTCAATAAGGTGGCACGGGCGTCTCGCCCGTGATCAGTGCCGTTCTATCACGGGCTAGACGCCCGTGTCACGTGAAAGACACTCAGACGACGACCAGCAACC